>JBOHYX010000016.1:0-16524 GCA_050738115.1 Rhodanobacteraceae bacterium | reverse complement strand
TTGTCGGCCTGCGGATGCCAGCGCTCGACCAGGCGCGAGAGCGCGTCCAGCAGTTCGAGGTTGTGGCGGACGTTCTGCACGATGTTCGGCCGCAGGACCTTGACCACGACTTCCCGCCCCATGGAACGTCCGGCCGCAGGCCGCGCGTTATCTCCCTCTCCCTCCGGGTACAGCCGCCGTCCCTGGCCAGGAGCTCCGTGGTGGCGCGCAGCGCCGGACGAGGGTACCGACGGCCCCACGTGGGGCGCAGAAACCAGCAACCGCGCTGCATGCACCTGTGCGATCGACGCCGACGCCAACGGCACCTCGTCGAAAGTTGCATACAATTCTGTGATGGGCTTGCCCAGCGATTGCTCGACGATCGCGCGCGCCTCGGCCCCGGGAAACGGCGGCACCTGGTCCTGCAACTGCGACAGCTCGTCGGCGACGTCCTCGGGCAGCAGGTCGCGCCGGGTGGAGAGCACCTGGCCCGCCTTCACCCAGATCGGCCCGAGTTCGGTCAGGGCGAGGCGCAGGCGCGCGCCGCGCGGCAACGCGGCGATGACCTTGCGCGGGCGCGGCAGCAGCGCGCGCAGCCAGCGCAGCGGCCGCATCACGTGCTGCTCGTCGATCAGGTCGTCGATGCGATAACGCACCAGCACCGCGGCCACGTGGAGCACGCGCGGCAACAGGCGCAGCCGTGTCATGGCTTGCCGAGCCCGAGCCGCTGGATGCGGGCAGCCAGCCGCTCCGTGCGTTCGCGCAAGGCATCGACCTCGTCGAGAAAGGCATCCACTTCGGCCTGTGGCACCGTGAGCCGCGCTTCGTCGCGCAGCCAGTCGGCCGCGTCATCGCGGAAATGGCGCGCGCCGGTACCGGCCCAGTTCGCGGCATCGCGCAATGCGCGCGCGATCGCGGTGCCGGCGACCTCACCGAATACCGCCGCGAACGCCGCCTCGAAATCGGGCCGATAGTCGCGCGCGAGCTTCTGCACGCGGCGCGCGAGCTCGGCGTCACCGGCAATCTCGACCCTGGCCGCCGCACGCGCATCGCCGTCGCGATTCAGCGCCATCGCGAGCAGCGAGGCCGGCGTCGCGTTGACCTCGAAATCGTTGGCGGTAGCGTCATCGCCCGCGCCCGGCGGCGGCTCGATCTGCAGCGTGCCGTTGCGCGCCGCAATCGCGAAGGCGACTTCCGGGCCGCGCAGGTAAACGCCGATGCGACGGCCTTCCAGCTTGCCGATCGCGGCGCGGGTGTCGGGGTCGAGCGCGACCAGCCGGTTCAGCGCGAGCGTCAGCGCCAAGCCGCCCAGCCGGCGCAGCGGATGGGGAATCCAGGCATTCGGTTCGTTTGCGGGCATCCCGGAATTGTAGCGTTATCCGTGCGGTTGCCCGTGCGATCGTCACTGATCGCTGCTCCGCGCAGTGCCTCACCCGTGTGCCGGTTCGAAACCACTGAACGCCAGAACGGCCATCCGTGGCCTGCGCCAAGACACCGGATTCCGGGTTCCATCGCCGATGAAGCTGGCGATGGCCCCGGAAGACGAGCTTTGGCAGCGTAGCGACCATTGATGTCGTTTCCATGCTCGCCTATTGCTGCAGGCCAGGTACTACACCGCTCCCGGAAACCCCAACTGTCGCCACGCCTCGTACACGGCGATCGCGACGGCGTTCGACAGGTTGAGGCTGCGGTTGTCGGGCTGCATCGGCAGCTTCAGTCGACGCGACTCCGGGATCGCGCGCAGCACCGTATCCGGAACGCCGGTCGTCTCGCGGCCGAACAACAGCGCGTCACCATCGGCAAAATGCGCATCCGTGTAGCGCCGCGCCGCATGGCTGGTGAACGCGAACGCGCGCGGGCATCGGAGTGCCGCGAGGCAGGCGTCCAGATCATCGTGCACCGCGAGATTGACGAACTCGTGGTAGTCGAGTCCGGCGCGACGCATCTTCGCGTTGTCGAGCGTGAACCCCAGCGGCCGGATCAGGTGCAGCGAGGCGCCCGCATTCGCGCACAGCCTGATCACGTTGCCGGTGTTGGGCGGGATTTCCGGCTGGTAGAGAACCACGTGCAACATCGGAGATGCCTGTTTCGGAGCGGCTGTTGTGGACAGTCGGGGCGTGGACGGGCGCCTACGCGATGCCGGGGGCATCGCGTGCCCGGCCAAAGCGACCGGCCAAGGGCGAGGCGGAAACAGCCGAGGCACGGCCTCGGCCCGCTGAGCGCCGTAGCCATGGATGGCGAAGGCCGGGCTTTTGCGGCGGAGCCGGATGCGGAGCCGCAAAAGGCCGGGCCGGTGCCCGGCGCCATGGATGGCTGCTCGCTGGAGGACTCGTGGCCGGTAGCTCTGGAACGCAGCTATAACGAACGCTCGCACTCACCAAGGTATTTCCGCGCCGTCATAGGCAAGGAACTTGCCTGCATCCGCCACCCGCGCGTGTTCGATCAGCCCCAGCAGCAGGCGCGCGGAATCGGCGGACGCGAGGGTCGCGCCATGGCCTCCCATTTCGGTCTTGAGCCAGCCGGGATGCGCGGCCAGCACCACGATCCCGCGCGGCGCGAGCTCGGCGGCGAGGCGCTTCACGGCCATATTGAGCGCGGCCTTGCTCATCGCGTAACTGATGGTGCGAAAGCGCGACGCCTGCGCGATCGATCCGATCTGCGAGGTGACGCACAGCACCCGCGGCTTGTCGCCGAGGGCGAGCAACGGCGCCAGCGCCTGGGTGATCAGGAGTGGCGCCGCCGCGTTGACCGCAAAACTCCGGGTCAGGGATTCCGCCTCGACGTTGCCGAATCGCTCGCCCGAAATCAGCACGCCGGCGTTGTTGATCAGGAGGTCGATGCGTTTCAGGTGTTCGGCGGCGACCCGGGGCAGGGCGGCGATGGCTTGCGCGTCGGTGACGTCCAGTGCATGAACCCGAAGCTGGTCGCCGTGCGCGGCGGCCAGCGCATTGAGCGCCCCGGCACCCGCCGGCTCGCGGCAGCAGGCCAGCACGCGCACACCGCGTTCCAGCAGTTCGGTGACGAAGGCCAGCCCGAGCCCGCGGTTGGCGCCGGTGACGAGGCAACGTTGCATGGCGATTTCCGTGCCGTCCTGCCGAGTGTAACCCCGCGCCGCCGTGCGCCGGAGCCCCGCGATCGTTGCGTTGCTTTGTGCCGTGACCGCGGATAGGGTTTCCGGACCTCAACGGTCCGGGGAGGGCCACAGCATGCGCATGCATCTGCTTGCATGGGCCGCGGCGGCCGGCATGGTCGCATTCGCGGGATGGGCACACGCCGGCGACAATAGCCACATGATCGACATTTCCTACACCCGTTTCACCCTGCCGAACGGCCTTACCGTCGTGGTGAGCGAAGACCACAAGGCGCCGATCGTGGCGGTCAGCGTCTGGTACCACGTGGGCTCCGGCTACGAACCCGAAGGCAAGACCGGCTTCGCGCACCTGTTCGAGCACCTGATGTTCTCGGGCTCGGAAAACCACAAGGATGGCTACTTCAAGCCGTTCGAGCTGGTCGGCGCCACCGGCATGAACGGCACCACCTGGCTCGATCGCACCAACTACTTCGAAACCGTGCCGACCACCGCGCTCGACATGGCGCTGTGGATGGAGTCCGACCGCATGGGGCACCTCCTGGGCGCGATCGGGCAGAAGGAACTCGACGTCCAGCGTGGCGTGGTCCAGAACGAGAAGCGCCAAGGCGAGAACCAGCCCTACGGACGCGTGTTCGAGGACATCCAGGCCAATGCGTTCCCGGCCAACCATCCTTACCACCACGACACCATCGGCTCGATGGCCGACCTCACCGCGGCTTCGCTCGGCACGGTCCAGCAGTGGTTCAACGACTACTACGGCGCGGCGAACGTGACGCTGGTGCTGGTGGGTGACATCACGGAGGCGCAGGCGCGCGAAAAGGCCATGGCGTACTTTGGCGACATCCCGGCCGGTCCGCGCGTGCCGCGACCGCAGGCGTGGGTGGCGCCCAATACGACGTCCACGCGCGGCAGGATGACCGACAACGTCGCGCAGACGCGCATCTATCGCGAGTGGAACACGCCCGGCATCGATGCCGGGGGCAGCGACCACCTGATGCTGGATCTTGCCGCGAAAGTCCTGGGTCGTGGCAAGACCTCGCGGCTGTACCAGCGGCTGGTCTACCAGGACAAGCTCGCCGACGATGTGTCGGTCGAGAACATGTCGTTCGAGCTCGCCAGCATGACCCTGCTGCAGGTCGACGTGAAGCAGGGCGTCGATCCGGCGAAGGTCGAAGCCGCGATCGCCGACGAATGGGCCAGGTTCCTGAAGGAAGGTCCAAGCGCCGACGAGTTGAAGCGCGCGCAGACGACCTATCAGGCCAACGTGATCCGCGGCCTCGAGCAGATCGGCGGGTTTTCGGGCAAGGCAGTGACGCTCGCCGAAGGGCAGGTCTACCGCGGCGATCCGGGCGCGTGGAAGAAGGATTACGACGTCACGATGGCCGCGACCCCGGCCGAGGTGAAGGCCGCGGCTGCCAAGTGGCTGGCCAAGGGTGACTACACGCTCAGCGTGGTGCCCGGCAAGATCGACGAAGCCGACGCGGCAATGATCGCCGGCCGCGCCGCGATTCCGGGCCGTCCCGCCGACAAGCTGACGCCCGCGGGCGACTACGTGATCACCAAGAGCGACGTGGACCGGAGCACGGGCGTGCCCAAGGTGACTGCGTTCCCGGATCTCACCTTCCCGACCCTGCAGCACGGAAAATTGAAGAACGGCATCGAGGTGGTGCTCGCCGAGCGGCACGCGGTGCCGGTGGTGCAGGTCGAAGCAATGTTCGACGCGGGCTACGCCGCCGACCAGGGCAAGAAGCTCGGCACCTCGACCTTCACCATGTCGATGCTCAACGAAGGCACCAAGGATCTCGATTCGGTCGAAATCGCCAAGCGCAAGCAGCGCCTGGGCGCCTTCGTGATGAGCGGCTGCGACCTTGACATGTGCAACATCACGCTGAACGCACTCGCCGACAAGCTGCCCGATTCCTTGGCGCTGTACGCCGACATCGTGCGCAACCCGGCGTTCCGCGACGCCGACGTCGCGCGCCTGCGCGGCCAGCGGCTCGCCGGCATCGCGCAGGAGAAGACCCAGCCGACCGCGCTCGCGCTGCGGCTGCTGCCACCGATCCTGTACGGCAAGGGCAATGCCTACGCGATTCCGTTCACGGGTTCCGGGACCGAAGCCTCGATCAAGGCGCTGACCGCGGACGACATGCGCGGTTTCGCTGCCGATTACATCCGTCCCGACAACATGGAGATCCTGGTCGCTGGCGACACCACGCTGGACGCGATCATCCCGCAGCTCGAAAAGGCGTTCGGCGACTGGAACGCGCCAGCGAAACCGGTGCCCGCGAAGAACCTCGCCAAGGTCGACCATCCGGCCCACTCGAGCGTGTACCTCGTCGATCGCCCGGGTGCGCAGCAGTCGGTGATCATCGCCGGCCTCGTCGCGCCTTCCACCAAGGCGGCCAACAACCTCGAGATCGGCACCATGAACGGTGCGTTCGGCGGCACCTTCACCTCGCGCCTCAACATGAACCTGCGCGAGGACAAGCACTGGGCCTACGGCGCCTTCAGCTTCAGCCCGAATGCGATCGGGCAGCGGCCGTTCGCGATGTACGCGCCGGTGCAGACCGACAAGACCGCGCCATCGGCCGAGGAAGTGTTGAAGGAAGCGCGCGCGATCATCACCGACAAGCCGCTGACCGCCGAGGAAATCCGGAAGATCAAGGACAACGACATCCGCACCTTGCCCGGCGAGTATGAAACGGCGCGCGCGGTCTTGGGCGCAATGGAAGGCATCGTGAAATACGACCGCCCCGACGACTACGTGCAGACCCTGAAGGCGCGCACCGAGGGGCAGAAGGACGCTGATGTCGAAGCCGCCGCGAAGGAAGTGATCCATCCCGACAAGCTGACCTGGGTGATCGTCGGCGACCTTGCGAAGATCGGCGAGCCGGTTCGCGCACTCAATCTTGGCGACGTGCACGTGATCGACGCGGATGGAAATCCGGTGGAGTAAGTGACGAGACGACCATTCAGGATCACATCGGATCCTTTGTTCGTCGCGATACCTGGATCATTCGTCATTCCGGGGCGTCGCCGGCTTCATCGGCGACGAACCCGGAATCCAGCTCTCGCGCCAAATGGTGGAAAAGCTGGATAGACTCGCCGCTTCCTGCGGCTCGCCCTTCGGGCCATCGGCCTTGCCGATGTTCGCTCCGGCATCCCTGCCTCCGCAGTCGGGTTCTGCCCGCAGAGGGCGCGGGCAGCCCCGGAATGACGAACAGGGCATTGGACTTGTCCGCGAAGGAAAAGCGGATCTGGCACCGCTTCGGTCCGCGCCATGTCCGTCTCTTCGATGCAGTCGCCGTAGAATGACCGCATGAGCACCACGCACACACCCGGCGCCACCACCCACTTCGGCTACCGCGAAGTCCCCATTGCCGACAAACAGAAGCTGGTCGGCCATGTGTTCTCGTCGGTCGCCGGCAAGTACGACGTGATGAACGACCTGATGTCGTTCGGCATCCATCGCCTGTGGAAGCGGTTTTTCGTCGCGACCTCGGGCGTCCGTCCCGGCGATCGTGTGCTCGACCTCGCCGGCGGCACCGGCGACATCGCCGCGCTGCTGTTGCCACGCGTCGGCGATGCCGGCGAAGTCGTGGTCGGCGACATCAACGCCGCGATGCTCAACGTGGGGCGCGACCGGCTGCTGGATCGCGGTTTGCTCAAGGGCCTCGCGTTCGCGCAGATGAACGCGGAAGCATTGCCGTTTCCCGGGGCCTCGTTCGACGCGGTCACGATTGCGTTCGGACTGCGCAACGTCACCGACAAGGACCGCGCGCTGCGCGAGCTGCATCGGGTGCTGAAGCCCGGCGGGCGGGCGCTGATCCTCGAGTTCTCGCGCGTCAACCAGAAGTGGCTGCGACCGCTGTACGACATCCATTCGTTCCAGATCCTGCCGCGGATCGGCAAGCTGGTCGCACACGATGCCGCGAGCTATCGCTACCTTGCCGAATCGATCCGCAAGCATCCCGACCAGGCGACGCTCAAGGCGATGATGGAAGCCGCCGGCTTCCGCAATGTGCAGGTGCGCAACCTTTCGGCCGGGATCGTCGCGATCCACCGCGGCTACAAGATCTGATTCCGTTTCCAGTTCGATAGTGTCTCATTTTCCCAAAAATGGTCGTCATTCCGGGGCTGCCCGCGCCGTCTGCGGGCAGAACCCGGAATCCAGCTTTCGGCGTCAATGCACGAACAGCTGGATTCCGGGTTCCATCGCCGATGAAGCCGGCGATGGCCCCGGAATGACGATGTTTTTCTGACTTATGAAGTGGAAATGGAATGAGGATCGTTACAGCTTTTCGAACTCCCGCTTCAGGTCGTAGCCCTTCTCGGTCACGATCTGTTCGAGCGTCTGCACGCGTCGTTCCAGCGCGTCGACGCGGGATTGCCATTCGGGGTTTTCAGGTGGCCTGACCGCCCGCAGGGTCATGTATCGCCGGACGATGCTGCCGACGAGCACGACCACGATGATGGCCAGGACGAAGAGTTCACCGTGATTCATCGCGCTTTCCCTACTTTTCCAGATCGCGGAACTTGCGATCGAGATCGTACTGTCCCGACGTCACGTAGCCTTCCATGCGCTGCAATTTCATGTCCATCTCGCGGAACCGGTGGCGTACGTCGCGGAAGGTGTCGCCGGCCGAGCGCCGCACACTGCGCCAGTAGTCGTCGCCGGTGTCCCAATCGTAGGGGCGTTCGGGTTTCACGGGCAGCAGGAACCCGAGCACCACGTACACGGCCAGCCCGAGCCCGCTCGACCAGAACATCGCAATCACCGTGAGGACACGGACAAAGGTAACATTCCAGCCGAAGTAATCGGCCACGCCCGCGCACACACCCATGACCTTGCCGTGGCGCGGATCGCGGTAGAAACGTTGCGGGTGCCAGCCATCGTCGCGAGTCATGCCTTCAGCTCCGGCGCCTGTTGGATTGCCAGAACGCGCGTTCGTCACCATCGCCGTAGTAGCGCAGTGGCCGCTCGCGCATCAGCAGCGCCGCGACGAGGTAGGCGATCACGACCGGGACCGTGAGGAACCAGCCGAGCGCCACCGCGCCTGCGCGGGTGAGCCACACGGGCCAGCCGAAACGCTCGGCCACGCCTGCGCAGACACCGAGGATCACCGCGCGCTCCGAGTCACGGTAAAAGCGGCGCGACCGCGTTTCACAATCCGGACGGTTCATACCTTTTCCCTCCACTTGGGAACTTCTGCGTCAAGGATGGTTTCCAGTGCATGCACGCGGCTTTCCATCTTGTTGGCGAGTTGCCACAGGTCCGACAGCATTTTTTCGTCTTCACGGTTGAGGCCCTGGGCCTGTCGGCGCTTGGTCGTGTAGTGCAGGATCAGCCACAGCGGCGCGACGAAGATGCAGAAGATGATGAAGATCGGAACCAAGGCATCCATGGTCGACTACTCTTTGGCGGCGTTGCTGCCGGTGTCCTTGCCAGCGCCCATCCGTTCCTTCAGCGCGGCGAGCTCACCCTCGACGTGCTCGTCGGTCTCGAGATCGGCGAACTGGCGGTCGAGGTCGCGCTTCTGGCCAAGGTCGTAGGACTCGACCTTGCCTTCCATGTTTTCCAGCTTGCGCTCGTAGTACTCGAACTTTCCAAGTGCGTCGTGGATGCGTTCGTCGTGGATGCGGCTGCGCACGCGCAGGCGGTGCGCGGCGGTGTTCTGGCGGATCTCCATCGTCTTCTGGCGATTCTTCGCGTCGGCCAGCTTCACTTTCAGCGCCGCGATGTCGTCGTTGAGCTTGTCCAGCCCGAGTTCCAGTTCCTTGCGCTGCTCCTCGAGCGCGGTGAGGGCCGCTTCGATGCGCTTCTTCTCGCCCAGCGCCGCCTTGGCCAGGTCGTCGCGCTGCTTGCTGATCGCGAGTTCCGCCCGGCGTTGCCACTCCGCGGCCTCGCGCGTGGCACCCGCGATGCGACGCTCCAGTTCCTTCCGGTCGGCGATGGCTCGCGCGGCGGCGGAGCGGACCTCCACCAGCGTGTCCTCCATCTCCTGGATGATCAGCCGGACGACCTTTTCCGGATCCTCGGCCTTGTCCAGCATCGCGTTGATGTTGGAATTGACAATGTCGCTCAGTCTCGAAAAGACGCCCATGATTGGCTACCTCTGTGGAAGAACCCGCGACATCTCTTACGCACACTTCGTGCCAATAAGTGGATGTTTCGCACATCTTTGTTTTACAACTCATTTTTAAAATTCTGCGCACTGAAGGCAAAATTCCAGATAGCGTGATTGTTCATAATGTAGTTAAATAGACCAACATTCGACTTCGTTGTCAGTGCGCCCGGAGGCCAGGAACGGCTTCCGCGTCCGGCGACCTGCCGTCACGAATTCCGACCATCATGCCGAACCCCCTGCCCCTCGAAACCAGCGGCGATGCCACCGGGATGCTGGGCGAATCGCCGGCGTTCCTCGGCATGCTGGAGGAAGTCTCGCGCGTCGCCGCGGTGGACAAGCCAGTGCTCGTGATCGGCGAGCGCGGCACCGGAAAGGAGCTGATCGCCGCGCGCCTGCACTACCTGTCGCCACGCTGGCAGGCGCCGCTGGTCAAGCTCAACTGCGCGACGCTCACGGAATCGCTGCTGGAAACCGAACTATTCGGGCACGAGGTCGGCGCCTTCACCGGCGCCACCCGCCGCCATATCGGCCGGTTCGAACAGGCCGACGGCGGCACGCTGTTCCTCGACGAGCTGGCGACGGTCTCGTTGCGGGTGCAGGAAAAAATCCTGCGCGCGGTCGAATACGGCCAGTTCGAGCGCGTCGGCGGCAGCGAAACCCTCACCGTCAACGTACGGATCGTCGGCGCGACCAATCGCGACCTGCCCGCCGCGGTGCGGGCGGGGCAATTCCGCGCCGATCTTCTCGATCGCCTGGCCTTCGAGGTGCTGAGCGTGCCGCCGCTGCGGATGCGCGCCGGAGACATCCTGCGCCTCGCCGACCACTTCGCCGTCAACATCACGCGGGAACTCGGGCGGGAACTGTTTGCCGGTTTCACCGCGCGCGCCCGCGACGCGCTGCAGCGCTACGACTGGCCCGGCAACGTGCGCGAACTGAAGAACGTCGTCGAGCGGTCGGTACACCGCGCCGCCGCCGACGAGCCGGTCGACGCGATCGTGCTGGATCCGTTCGCGTCGGCGTTCCGGCCGCCCGCGGAGGCCGAACCGGCGCATCCGGGTCCGGCCAGTGTGGAGCCGGCCGCGACGAAACAGCCCGTCGCCCTGCCCTGCGACATCAAGGCCGAAACCACGCGCGTCGAGGTCGAACTGATCGAGCGCGCGCTCGCCGAATCCCGCTACAACCAGACCGAAGCGGCGCCGCTGCTTGGCCTCACCTATCACCAGCTACGCGCGCTGCTGCGCAAGCACGGCATGGTGAAGGCGCACCGGATGCGGAAACATTGAGGCGGGAGCGTGTCGCCCCTCAGCCACATCGGAAGCTGCGATTTTTGTTGTCATTCCGGGGCGGCCTGCGGCTCCATTGCAGGCCGAACCCGGAATCCAGCTCTCCATCTCCCAGAAAGCAGAAGCTGGATTCCGGGTTCCGTCGCCGGTGACGCTGGCGACGGCCCCGGAATGACGAAGGACAAAACTGACGATTGACATCGATAATCGAGTGGCGAATTGGGGCAATGCCTTCATGCGCGAGCTGTATCCGGAAATCGAGCCGTACCATAGCGAGCGGTTCCCGGTCAGCGACCGGCACACGCTGTACGTCGAGGACTGCGGTAATCCCGACGGCGTGCCGGTGGTGTTCCTGCACGGCGGCCCGGGTGCCGGCCTGCAGTCCTACCATCGCCGCTTCTTCGATCCCTCACGATTTCGCGCGGTGCTGTTCGACCAGCGCGGCGCCGGCAAGTCGACGCCGTTCGCCGACCTCGAGGCCAACACGACGCAGGATCTCGTCGCCGACATCGAACGCATCCGCGATCACCTCGGTATCGGGCGCTGGATCGTGTTCGGCGGTTCGTGGGGGTCGACGCTCGCGCTCGCCTACGCCGAGAGCCACCCGGATCGCGTGCGGGCGCTGGTGCTGCGCGGGATCTTCCTTGCACGGCCCGAGGAAATCCGTTGGCTGTACGAGGAAGGCGGCGCGTCGTGGATCCTGCCCGACAAGTGGCGACGTTTCGCTGCGCTGGTTCCGCCGGAGGAACGCGGCAACATGCTGGATGCGTACTGGCAACGCCTCACCAGCGATGACGAGTCCGCGCGCGTGGCCGCGGCGCGCGCGTGGGGTGCGTGGGAAGGCGGCGCGCTCACGCTTGTCGAGTCACCGGAAACCGAGGCGGAATTCGCCGCGCCCAATATCGCGGTCAGTCTCGCGCGTATCGAGGCGCACTACTTCCGCAACCATGCCTTTCTCGAACCCGATCAGTTGCTGCGCGACATCGGGAAAATCCGCCACATCCCGGGCACGATCGTGCAGGGCCGCTACGACATCATCTGCCCGCCGAAGAGCGCGTTCGATTTGCATGAGGCTTGGCCGGAAGCCGAATTCCACATCGTGCTGGCCGGCCACGCGGCGTCCGAGCCGGCGATCGTCGACAAGCTGATCGAAACCACGGACCGGCTGGCAGACCGCTTCGGCTGATCGCTCCGAAAAGCCGACGTCCGCGAATAAACGTAAATGAACGCAAGGGATCCGGCACACGTTTCCATATTCGCGTTCATTCGCGTTCATTTGCGGACTGATGCTTTTATGACGTACGGATGATCGGCGCCACCGCACGGCCGCAAGAACCGGATGGCGTGTGGCCTCCGGCGCAGCGACACTGCGGATCCCGCAAACCGGAGCGCGCCATGCTGACCCTGTTCGATTACCTGCCCTCGCAGAATGGCTGGAAGGTGCGCCAGCTCCTGCATCATCTCGACCGCCCGTACCGCACCGAGCTCGTGAGCATCTTCGAGGGCGCAGGCCGCCGCAACGAATACCTTGCGATCAGCCCCACCGGCACGGTGCCGGCGATCCGGCTGGAGGACGGCCGCACGCTCGCGGAATCCAATGCGATCCTTGCGTTCCTTGCCGACAGCACGCCGTACCTGCCGTCCGACGCGTTCGAGCGCGCCAAGGTGCAGCAGTGGCTGCACTTCGAGCAGGAGCGTGTGGAATCGGTGATCGGCTCGCTGCAGTACTGGACATTGACGGGCAAGCTCGCGCACCGCTCGCCCGAGTCGATCCGCACGAAACGCCACGCCGGCGCGCGCACGCTCGCGATCCTCGAACGCGAGCTTGCGACGCGATCGTTCCTTGCGAGCGATCGCTACAGCATTGCGGACATTTCGATCTACGCCTACGCCAGCCGCGCCGAGGCGGCGGGATTCGACCTTTCACCGTATCCGCATTTCCAGGCTTGGCTCGCTCGCGTGCAGGACCAACCCGGCTTCCTGGCGACGACGCACGCGTACAGCGAGGATCCCCGCAGCGCGGGCGAATTGCCCTGAAGTCCACCCCGGATTCTGCTTCGCGCCATTCGGGCTACACGACGGCGTCAAGCGACCCGCAGATCCTCGCTGATCGTGCCCCACTCGGCCACCTCGGCTTCGTGGCCGGCGTCGCGCCAGGTTTCCGCGAGCGCCGCGCGATACCAGTCGTTGACCGACGGCAGCGCCAGCAGGCGTCGCGCGTAGGCCTTCGCCGCATCACCGAGCGGTGGCGCATAGGTCTGGATGCGGAACGCCACCGGCACGTAGAACGCATCCGCTGCGGTGAACGCATGGCCGGCGAGGAACGGCCCGCCGAAGCGTTGCAGCCCGTCGTTCCATAGCGCCTCGAGGCGCGTGAGGTCGCGCTGCAGCTCGGCATCGACGCGGTGCAGTTGGACGCGGAGGCCGCAGTTCATCCCGCATTGCGTGCGCAGCGCCATGAAGCCCGAGTGGAATTCCGCCGCCGCACAGCGCGCGAACGTGCGCGCGGCCCCGTCGGCCGGCCACACGCCCGGATGCGTCTCGGCCAAGTATTCCGCGATCGCAAGCGAATCCCACACGGTGACGTCGCCATCGACGAGGCATGGCACCTTGCCGCTCGGCGAGAAACCGGTGAATGGGCCGCCCTGGAACGGCATCAATTTTTCCTCGAACGGCATGCCGAGCTCGCGCATCAACACCCAGGCACGCAGTGACCACGAGGAGTAATTCTTGTTGGCGATGTAGAGGGTTGGCATCGGGCGCTCCGTCGTTGGTCTGGCGCTGCATTTTAATCTGCGGCCGCGCACACAACGTTCCTTTTGTCATTCCGGGGCGGACTGCGGCTTCATCGCAGGCCGAACCCGGAATCCAGCTCTCCGATCGCCGAAGCAAGAGCTGGATTCCGGGTTCCGCCCGCAAACGGCGCGGGCGGCCCCGGAATGACAAATTGGTGGTTGCAGGCAGAATGCACGTCCGTTGCGGAGCGGCACCAATCGGGAGCGAGATCGGGAATGCCTGCGCACACCTGCCGCGCGTTTGCCATGAGGCATCGCGGGCCACACCATCTCCACATCACTGGCATACTGACTGTTTCAGTCGACGACAGGAGCGCCTGATGCGCTTGCTTCCCACCCTCGCCCTCGGCGCGTTCGTGCTGCCGGTCGCGGCGCACGCCACCGATCCGCATTCCTGGGCGCAGCCGCAGGACGTGGTCATCACCCACATCGATCTCGACCTCAAGGTCGATTTTCCGCGCAAGCAGCTTGCCGGGATCGCCACGCTGGTGCTGGACTGGAAGAACGCCGACGCGCGCCAGTTGGTGCTCGACACCGAAAACCTCAAGATCGATTCGATCGAAGCGGTAGACGCCGACGGCCACCACGCCGCGCTCAAGTACGTGCTGGCAACGCCGGTGCCGGCGATGGGGGCGAAACTCACGATCGAGGCACCGAAGCACCCGCACGAAGTCCGGATCGCCTACGCGACCGCGCCCGACGCCAGCGGCCTGCAGTGGCTCGACGCCGCGCAGACCGCCGACAAGCGCGCGCCGTTCCTGTTCTCGCAGTCGGAGGCGACCCATGCGCGCTCGTGGATTCCGCTGCAGGATTCGCCCGCCGTCCGTTTCACCTGGAACGCGCACGTCACCTCGCCCAGGGACGTGCGCGTCGTGATGAGCGCGCCGAACGACCCCGGGCACCCGCTCGACGGCTCCTTCGATTTCGAGCAGACGCACGCGATTCCCTCGTACCTGATGGCGATCGCCGCGGGCGATCTCGCCGTGCGCGAGACCGGGCCGCGCAGCGCGGTGTACGCCGAACCGTCGGTGGTCGAGAAGGCCGCGCACGAGTTCGCGGACACCGAGCAGATGATCGCCACCACCGAGAAGCTGTACGGCCCGTACCGCTGGGGCCGTTACGACATCCTGGTGCTGCCGCCATCGTTCCCGTTCGGCGGCATGGAAAACCCCAACATGACCTTCGCGACGCCGACCGTGCTGGTCGGCGACAAGAGCCTGGTGTCGCTGGTCGCGCACGAGCTCGCGCATTCCTGGTCGGGCAACCTCGTCACCAACGCGACCTGGCGCGACGGCTGGTTGAACGAGGGCGTCACCACCTACGTGCAGGGCCGCATCACCGAGGCGCTGTACGGCCAGCGCCAGGAAGCCGAAGAAACCCTGCTCGCGATCCGCAATCTCGAGAAGACCATCGGCAAGATGCCGGCCAACGCGCAGCGGCTCGCGCCCGAGGCGCGCGAGATCAACGCCGACGACGAGCTGTCCGACGTCGCCTACGACAAGGGCTCGTGGTTCCTGCGCACCCTGGAACAGAAGTTCGGGCGCGCGGCGTTCGACGCGTGGCTGCAGAGCTACTTCAACCACTTTGCGTGGCACAGCATCACTACCGGGCAGATGCTGGCGTACCTCAAACCCAACCTCATCGAGAAGTACCCGGGGAAGATGAGCTGGGATGAAGTGAAGGAATGGGTGTACGGCACCGGCATCCCCGGCGACGCACCCATCCCGGATTCGCCGCGGTTCGATGCCATCGACGAGGAACGCGCGCCATTCATCGCCGGCACGCTCGCGGCGGACAAGCTGGACGCGAAGTCCTGGAACACCCAGGAGTGGATGTATTTCCTCGACCGCCTGCCCGACGCGCCACCGCTTCAGAAAATGCGCGAGCTCGACGCCGCGTGGCACTTGACCGGCACCCCCAACGCTGAAATCGGCATGCGCTGGTACGTGCACGCGATCGCCGCCGGCGACAAGGCAGCGTGGCCGGCCGCGGCCGAACACGCCACGCGGATCGGTCGCATGTACCTCACGATGCCGATCTACAAGGCGCTGGCGCAGACGCCGGAAGGCTTCGCGTACGCGGAGCAGGTCTACGCGAAGGCGAAAGAGGGTTACCACCCGCTGACGCGGATGGCGGTTGAACGGCTGTTCGCCAAGGCGCGCTCGGGCAAACCCGCGGCGCACTGAGAAGGCGATGTCCGGCAATCCCGCCCGCGACGCGCTGCTCCGGCGTGTCGCCTTCCGGCTCAAGGTCCTGGGCGGGATCGTGATCGCGCTGGCCGTGATCGGCCTTGCGATCTACTTCATCGCGCCGGGCGTGCTGTACCGCGGCGCGATCAAATACCAGACGTGGCGCGACGGCCTGCACGTGCGCAGCGTGCAGGTTGGCGACACCCGCTGGGTGTACGTCGAGGGCGGCAAGACGGATGGCCCGCCGCTGGTGCTGGTGCACGGCTTCGGCGGCAGCTACGCCGTCTGGCTGCGCACCGCGCAGTACCTCACCCCCAACTTCAACGTGATCATCCCCGACTTGCCGGGCTGGGGACAATCGACGCGCCTGCCCGACGCCAGGTACGGCTATCCGGCGCAGGTCGAGCGCCTGCACGGCTTCATCGATGCGCTGCACCTCGGCCGACTCGCGATCGCCGGGCATTCGATGGGCGGCGCGATCGCCGGCCTGTACGCCGCGAAGTACCCGCGAAACGTCGCCGCGCTGGTGCTGGTCGACGCGGCCGGCGTGCGCTTCAAGGAAAACGCGTTCGTGCGCGAACTCGAGGCCGGCAAGAGCCCGTTCGACATCAACGACCGCGCGCAGTTCAAGCACCTCGAGGGGATGCTGTTCGCCAAGCCACCGTCGATTCCGCCGCGGATCGAGGACTGGTTCGTCGCGCGCTCGGAACGCAACCGCGCCTTCGATGACAAGGTGCTGCGGGAAATCACCGCGCCCGACGAGCGCTACGCGCTGCAGGCCAAGCTGCCCGGCATCACCGCGCCCACCCTCGCGATCTGGTGCCGCGACGATGAGATCATCAACGTCTCCGCGCTCGACGCCATCCGCACGGGCCTCACCCACGTACCCAACATCGGCATCACGGTGTTGAACGGCTGCGGCCACATGTCGATCGTCGAAAAACCCAGGGAAGTCGCCGACTCCATCACCCACTTCATCCTGCTGCCGGCGGGGGCGTGAGCTGCATCGATGAACAAATCCAGCAGATCGAAGACAAGCTCAACCGGCGACCCAGGAAA
>JBOHYX010000015.1:0-16528 GCA_050738115.1 Rhodanobacteraceae bacterium | reverse complement strand
ACATATGGTCATTCCGGGGCGGCCTGCGGCTTCTGGCAGGCCGAACCCGGAATCCAGCTCCTCATCCGCACGGAACGAGAGCTGGATTCCGGGTTCCGCCGCCGATGAAACTGGCGACGGTCCCGGAATGACGAGATTCTCTCGGTTCCGTGAGTGCAACGGGAGCTGAGCCTTGTCGCTAGTCAGGTCGGCTTTTCACCGTTGCGCGCGGGGTTTCCACACTCCGAACCAGCGCGGATGGGTGCGTAGCCGCCGAGCGATCCTCGCGGCAAGCGATCACCTCAATATCCTATCGCCTCGCCGTCCCGGCGAAACTCGGTCGCGCCCCAGTAGGTGTGGTCGCTGGCGTGGTAGCGGATGGCCTCGTAGCCGCCGTAGCCGCCTTCCGCGTGCGTGGTCACCTTCACCTTGTAACCGCGCTGGCGCAGCGCGTTCACGACGTCAGGGCTGAACCCCGATTCCAGCATCACCATGCCGGAACCCTTGGCGGCTAGGCCGGTAGGCGTGGCGTCACCCACGTGGTCCCAACGCGCCGCATCACCGGCTTCCTGCACGTTCATCCCGAAGTCGATCATGTTGACCAGGACCTGTACCTGGCCCTGCGGCTGGAAATAGCCGCCCATCACACCGAACGCCATCCACGGCTCACCGTCCTTCATCACGAAGGCGGGAATGATGGTGTGGAACGGCCGCTTGCGCGGTGCGTACACGTTGGCGGCGCCGGCCCTCAGCGAATACAGCGCGCCGCGGTCCTGGAACATGAAGCCCAGGCCCGGCGCCGCTTCGCCCGAACCCATCCCGGCATAGTTCGACTCGATCATCGACACCATCATGCCGCTGGAGTCGGCGGTCTCGAAGTCGGTGGTGTCGCCACTGCCCGACGGATACACACCGGTCTGGTACGGCAGCGGATTCCCCGGCGGGATGTCCGCGGGCGCGTGCTGAAGATCGCTGATCAGCTTGCGGCGCGCATCGGCGTACGCCTGCGACAGCAGGCCCTTGACCGGCACATCGTAGAAGCGCGGATCGGCGTACCACTTGGACAGGTCCGCCGCACCGAGGCGCTGCGCGCCAATCTCGGCCATCAACGTGTCCGCGCTCCCCGCGCCCATCTTCTTCAAATCGAATCCCTTCAGCACGTTCAGCATTTCCAGCGTGGCGAAGCCCTGCCCGTTCGGCGGCAGCTCGTAAACGTCATAGTCGCGGTAGTCGACCGACTGCGGCGTCACCCACTCACCATGGAAATCGGCGAAGTCGGCATAGGTGAACGGCGCGCCAATGCTCTTCAGGAAATTGGCCATCGTGTGCGCGACGGGTCCCTTGTAGAACGCGTCGCGCCCGCCCTGCGCA
This sequence comes from Rhodanobacteraceae bacterium, assembly GCA_050738115.1. GTDB lineage: Bacteria > Pseudomonadota > Gammaproteobacteria > Xanthomonadales > Rhodanobacteraceae > 66-474. The sequence goes on along the minus strand of JBOHYX010000015.1, from coordinate 15,178 downwards.
ATCAACGTGAGCGTGTGCGCCATGTCGGGATTGCGGAATATTTCGCCTTCACGCGGCGTGTGCCCATCGATCAGGAACACGTTCTTTGCATTCGCAAAGTCCTTGATCAGGCCCTGGTGTTTCACGAACGCCTGCCAGTTGCCCTTCCAGTATTCGGCCACCACTTCGGTCACCGGGAATCCGTTCGTCGCGTATTCGATGGCGGGCGCCAGGTCCTCCGCGATCGGCAGCTTGCCGAACTTCTGGTGCAGCGCGAACCAGGTGTCGACAATCCCGGGCACCGTGATCGGCAACGGGCCCAGCAGGGGGATCTGGTCGGTCGGCTTCATGCCCGCCTGTTCGTAGGCCGCCTTCACGTCGGCCTGCATCCCGGCGAGCGAGCGCCCCTTGGGCGACCAGCCGGAGCCGTTGTAGCCATACAGCTTGTGCGTCTTGGGGTCGTACACGATCACGAACGCGTCCGCGCCGAGGCCGTTCAACACGGGCTCGGTGAGGCACAGCATCGCGCTGGTGGCGATCGCGGCATCCACCGCACTGCCGCCCTTCTTCAAGATGTCGATGCCGACCTGTGACGCCAGCGGCTGCTCGCTGGTCACCATCCCGTGCTGCGCGATCACCGGCGAGCGCGACGCCCACGGCTCGCCCGCATAACGATCGCCGCGGCTGATGGTCGCCGTCGGCTGCGGCGCGCTGGTCTGCGCCGCCGCGACGCCGGTCAGCGCCACGCCTGCGCAGCAGAGCACGTTGAGCAAGACACGGCGGCAAAGCCGGCACGCTCGATCCGGGATGGTGCCACCACGTACGTATTTCACGATCAATCCTCCTCGGGCGTTGCAATTCCGATCACCGCAGACGGTCGAGACGGCGGGCCCGCGCGCGCAGGCATTTCCGCCGTGATCGACCCCGCGATTTTGCGCTTCCAGACCGCGTGACGTGCGTTCGCGGCCGACGGTGTGATGGTTTCCAACCTGCTACGGCTCGAACTTGAATGCCAGCGTGTAGCGCGGTGCGTAGCAAATCCGGTTGGGGGGCCGCCCCGCGTGGAGGATCGTGCCATCGAATATCGCGAGGCGACCGGGTCGCGGTGTCACGCAGGCCACGGCATCACGGTTCCGATCGTACAGCATGGTTTCTCCGCCCCATTCCACGTCCCACTTCGGTGCGACGTACCAGAGCGCGGTCACGCCGCGCTTCCCTTCCTGTACATCGGTGTGCGTGAACAGCATGTCGCCGTACGTCGAGCAATTGCAGTACACGCGCTGGATCCGGTATTGACTGCACCCGGGAAACGCCCGCAGCGCCTCCAGCGTCGGCCGGTACACCGCAAGCTGCTGTGCCACCTCGCTCGCGATGCCGAGCTGCCAGTGCCGCGCTCCGTGGGTATCCGGGCGCGCCACTTCGTCGCAAACGAATGCGCCCGCCATCAACGCGTTCGTCAACCGGGCGATCTCCTCCAGCGGAACCAGACCGTCGTAGATGCGGAGCAGCCTGCCATCGATTTCGACGTCCCGGGCTGCAGCTATCACGTTGACGCACCTTTTGTCCGCTCACACGTGGACCGCCATCGCAGGACACGTCCGACTTTACCCGACCGCGCCTGCCGGATTGCAACCGCGAACGCCGAACGCGTCTCGCACCGCGAGCACCAAGGAAGACTGAGTCGCCGTTGGTGAGAACCGCAGCCATGCGGCGCGTCCATCCACGCGCCCTACCGTCGTACAGCAAAGGCCGCATCCCGGATCGCGCCGGCTTCCTGGGCGCGTCAGGGCTGACCAGGTCAGTGCGGGACCAGCACACTGGAAGCTTGCGCTAGAAGTTTACGGTGACACGGCCCCAATAATAACGACCCAGCACGTCGAAGTCCGCTCCGTCCGCCCCGCCATTGCCAAGACCCGTGTCATTGTAATAAAGGAACGGCGGTTGCTTGTTGAACACATTGTTCACACCAAAATCAATTCGCGTGTTGATCGGCTGAATGTCATAGCCGACGGCGAAGTCGTTATACACGAAGGAGCCGTAATGCAGTACGTATGGAACCTTGAAGCCCCGGATGGCTGTATAGTGGCGTGATACGACCGGCGAGCCAAGGTCGAAGTGATCGAGGAACTGCATCCGCCACAGCGCACTCCACGGCCCCAGTTGCCAATTCAGTATCCCCTGTGCCCGGATGCGTGGCATGAATATCCCGATACCGCCGCCCAGATCCGTGTTGATGTTGCCAACAAGGTCATACACCTGGTTGCCGGGCAGCCCCGGAGCCGTTTGCTCCTTGTACTGCGTCATGTACGTGCTGCGCAGATTAACTTCGAATTGTCCGAACGAAAAACTTGGGAGCCGGTATGAGGCATTGAGGTCTACCCCTTTTACATCGATCCGTCCGAGGTTGACAATGGGCAGGAGGATCTGATGGATCTGACCCGGGCTACTCGTATCGGCACCGAAACGATCGATCAATGGACAGAATTGATCGATGCCATTGAAACACGCGGTCAATATCGTCTGCCCCGAGATTGCGGTAATTTCGTTATTGAGGTAGATACGCCAGAAATCTACATTGGTAGAGAGGCCAGGCACAAATTTCGGCGACCACACGACACCGAAGTCGTACGACTTGCCTTTTTCCGGCCCCAGCGGAAATGACGCCAGGGCGGAGCCTGATGCCAATACATTGACCTGCGCGTGGTTCGCCACCGCCTCGTCGACAAACGTTCCGTCGATCGGCACGCCGACACACGCGGGATTGGCGGTCGTGATGTGGTCACATGGATCGGTGTCCAGTGTCTCACCGCCGAACGTGATTCCGTCGAAAATGTCACCGATCGTCGGGGCTCTGAAGACCCTCGAAACGTCCCCGCGTAACAGCAGATCCTCGATGGGCCGGTACTGAACGCCGATCTTCCAGTTGGACGTGCTTCCGAAATCGCTGTAACGGGAATAACGATCACCGAGGTCCACGCTCAGGTCGTGCACGCCCGGCAGGTCCTTCAGCAATGGCACGAACAATTCCCCGTAAGCTTCCTTCACGTCGTACCCACCCTGCACCGGCGAAGTACACTGACTGCCGAGCGGACACAGGCCATCTTCGTTCGCGAGCAAGCCACTGCCCACGATTTCGTGGAGGTACTCGCTTCGATACGATGCTCCAAGTGCAAGCTCGACCGTTCCGGCCGGCAGGTCCACGACCCCACCGGTGATGTCCGCGTACTTGATGCGCTGCTGCGTATAAGTGTCGAACATGCCCGTCGCGGTGGTGCCTGCGGCCCGCACAACCGCCAGCGACGCCGGGTTTTCCAGATTGAAAGTATCCCAGGGAGTGCAACCCGCAATGATGGTACTCAGGTCACCCGGTGTGCCCACGCACACGACCTGACCGGTAGCAGGATCCAGCATCGACGGTCCGAGGCCAGGGTTCAGCTTCGACAATACGGGAAGTCCTTCGGCAAACGTGGTTTGGCCCGCGTGTCCGTAGTCGTACCCGACGTCCCAATTCCAATCCTGCCCGAAGATCGTGACAACGCCGCGCAACCCGAACATGACGTTGTCGGTGGTGCGTCCATCAGGCGTCACGCGGTTCCCGATAGTCGTCAACCGCGAAAGCAAGATATTGCCGCTCGACGGTGAAAACGTGACGCCGAACGGATTGTAATAACTGTATTGGGACACCACCGTCCCCGTCTCGCTGGACCACACGGGAGGGCCAAGTGTAAAGCTGCTGTCGGTCTTGTTGTGCAGCACCGTCAGAAACGCGTCGACGTTCGATGTCAAATGATACGTTCCGTTGAGGAACGCATTCTCGCGCTCCTGTGGCTGGATCAACGGGCGATAGGCCGAGTAACTGAAGAAATCACTGCGATTGGTGCAGTGGAATTGCGGTAAGGTTACGGGCGCAGTCTGTCCGACGGCGCTCTGGTTCAGCGTGACCGCACTACAACCGAACTGCTTTTGCAAATTCTTCGGGAGGAATGTGACACTACGCGGCGTGAAGCTCGAACCACCCTGGATCACGTGGATGGGCGTATTGGTGCCGCCGGTAATCGACAGGGTTTGACGTGAAAACTTGCGGCTCAGTTGGGAAATGGCATCCTCCTTGTTGTAACTGACGCCGGCGACAATGCTGCCCTTGTCCGAAGTCTGACCGAAGACGAAGGAGTATCCCGTCCTTTCGCCGTCATCGTGATCGGAAATGCCGTAATTCGCCTGAAACTGCGCCCCTTGATAGTTCGACTTCAGGATGATGTTGACCACGCCCCCGATTGCATCGGAGCCATACACCATCGACGCACCGGTTGTCATGACCTCGATACGCTCGATGGCGGAGACCGGAATCGTGCCGAGATCATTGCTGACGACGCGCTGCCCGTTGATCAACAGCAGCGTACGCGATGGCCCCAACCCGCGGAGTCCGACCTGCTCCTGGCCAGCGATACCCTGGTTGTCGATGTCGGGGGTCACCACCGCTCCGGTGACGGATGGCAGGTTCTGTACGACCTGACCGACGGTCAGGTCTCCGGTCTGGGCGATTTGTTGAGCGGTGACGGTCACCACCGGGTTGGCGGTCGCGAGTTGCGCCGCACGGATATGCGAGCCCGTCACCACGATGGCTTGCAGGGTTTCGCTGGGCTTGGGTGTCGACGCGGCGGGACCGGTCGTGGCGGCCTGTGGCGGATCGACCGGCTGCGTCTGCGGATCGACCGAGTGGGTTGGCGGGTCAGCCTCCCGTTGCTGCAGTCTGGATGCCCGTGGCGACGGGTCGGCGCGCGAGATCGTTAGCGTGTTCGCATCAACATAGCGGAACTGCAAACCGGTGCCCCGCAGCAATTGCTGCAGCGTCGCCCGGGGCGACAGGCCTTCGCTCGCGCCCGGCGTGCGTACGCCATCTGCCACCGCAGACACGTACACGAGCTGGACGTGTTCGCGCTGCGCGAATTCGTTGAGGGCGCGCTTCAGCGGCATGGCGGGAATGGCACTGCTGCCCGGTGCCTGGGGTGCAGTCGGCGCCGCTGCGCTGGCGAAAGCCAAACCCGAACCCAGTGCCAGCGAAACACCGAGAGCGATGGGTGTATACGCGTGCATAATCGATTTCCTCCCCGCGTCGCGGATGCGAGACCGCACGACGGCTCAGCGTCGTGCGCCTGTCCTTTACGAGTGCACAGCGGAAGTTTCGGGTACCACGAGTTCCGGGCTGGAACGCTCCGGATCCGGACCCGGTCAGCGGCGGCGCGGGGACGCTTCGACCGTGACCTGCTGACCATGCGTCGTTACGGCGACGCCCGGCAGGCCTTCGAGAAACTGGATGAACGAAGCCACGCCCTGCGACCGGAACGTTCCGGTGATCCGGATGGCGCCAATCGAAGGGTCCGCGACCCGGATCTGGCTGGCGTTGTAACGGTTGAACCGGGACGCCACCACGGCGATGGGCGCGCCATCGAACGTGAGCCATCCGTGCGTCCACGCGAGCGCCTGCCACGCATCCGTCGCGCCATACGAGAGCACGCGGCCGCTGTCGCTGACACGCACGCACTCGCCCGGCCCCAACCTCGCAAGCGGCCCGGGCGACGGAGCGGACTGCAAAGGCGGGCCGCCGGATGCGGCCGCTTTCGCCCCGCGAGCCCGCGCATCCCAGACCTGCACGTGGCCCCTGACCACCGTGACCGTGATCCCGGCCGGGTGCCGGTACACCTCGAACGCCGTGCCGATGTCGCGGATCGATATGTCGCCAGCCGTTACCCGGAACGGCCGGCCGGGATCGACCGCAACGTCGAAGTACGCCCGGCCCCGTTCGACCGCCACCTCGCGGCGCGTGCGGGTGAAGCGCACCACCACACGCGACTCCGCGTCCAGCCGCAGCAGGGTGTGATCGGGCAGATAAGTCGTACGCTCCTCGCCGCGCTGGGTCGTGAACGTCTCGACGTCGATCCCCGATCCGAGCAGGTGCCACCCCCCCAACGCAACCACCGCCAGCACCACGACCGCGAGTGCGGCCGCCAGACCCGCAACCCACTTGCGCCGCCGTGGCCCTGACGGCGCGTCGTCGCGCGCGCACCGTGGCACCGCGTCGCCCGGGTGTGGGCGCCGCATGGTGTCCGTCGGCAACGATCTGACTTGCGCCGGGGGTTCCGCCAGCAGGGCCTCCAGCGGGGTCGTGTCCGCGCGCGCGGCCTCGGCGATCCGGTGTTCCAGCTCTGCCACGGAAAGATAGGCGACAACGTGCAGCGGAGACATCTGCAGCCAGCGCATCAACTCACGGGCCTGCTCCGGACTGAGCGGACCCTCCCCCTGCGCCGCGTGCCATTCTGCGGCCTGCTCGCTGATCAGGCGCCGCAGTTCATCGTCCTCCCGAGACAAGGCTTACTCCTTTTCCGCCAGATCGTTTCGGCACAGCATCAATGCCCTGACCACGTACTTCTTGACCATGTGGGTCGACACGCCGAAGTGTCTTGCGATCTCTTCGTAGCTCATCCCGTCGCGATGCTGCATCACCAGCACCGCACGGCAACGAGGTGGGAGCTTGTTGAGGGTACGGGTCAACCGCTCGCGCCGCAGCGCCCGTTCGGCGGCGTCCTCGGCAGAGCCCTGTGGAGCCTCGAGCCGCGGCAGCACGTCCTCGATGTCGACCTGGCACCCGTTGCGCCTGTGCACCAGCGCGTGTTCCTTCACCAGGTTGGCGGCCACCGTGAAGAGATACGCCCGCGGGTCCGCGATGTCGCGGACGTGCACGGCGTCGATCCGCAACATCCGGAGATACGCCTCCTGGGCAATGTCCTGGACGTCCCACGACTGTGCGACGTGGTACCGCAGGAAGCCGTGCAGCGCCGAACGGTTGGTGGCGAATACTTGCCCCCAGAACGAACGCGCTTCGAGGTTCATACGCCCTCCCCGCGATCAGGTGCCTACACACTGTAAGACGGGAATGCCGCGGAATCGGGTACTTGCGCGCCGACGGGCACGACGTCGAAGGCGATGGCAAGCCTGGTATCGCGGGCGGTGCCGGCGAAAGGCACCGTGCCGTGCCACAGGTACGACGGGAACAACGCCAGCAGTCCGGGCTCGGGCTTGAGGAAATATTCCGCATCGAGAGCTGGCGTGGTCGGGAAAGCGGGCTCGCCGAACTTCAGCCAGCCCTCGCCGCCTGGCCGGGCGACCGCCAAGGGAAGGCGCAGGTAGCACGATGACGATATCCAACCCTTGGGGTGGTAATGACTCAGGTGGAATCCGTTGGCACGCAGCCGTACCGACCACATCCCGTTCAGCCGATAACGGCCGGTGTTGCGCCGCCGCATCGGATCCGCTCCGGCGCCCAACGCATGCATGTAGCGCCGGATCGCGCCATCGATGGCGGCGGGAAAGGCGCGCAACGACGCATCGTCGGATCGCTCCGGCACCAGCACGACCTGACTGCCGCCACGCAGCGAATTGGAAACCGGATGGGTGCGTGCGCCATGCAGCGCATCGAGCGCAGACACGAGGTCGTCCAGATACGCGTCCAGGCTCGACCAGCCATCGGGAACGTCGATGGGTGCAGCGCGGATCAGGCGGGCATAGTCCAGCAACTCATGACAACGTGCGTCGCCCGCCATCCGCAGGGCATCGGCGCGCATCGCCAAGGCCTCGCCGTTGGTGGGATCACGCGCGCACAGGCGGTCGGCCGTGGCCAGGGCCTGCGCCGCGTGCCCGATCGCGAGCTGTGCATTGCCACACGCGGCCAGTGCGCCCCAATCGTCGGGAACGACCTGCAACGCGCGCCGCGCGTAATCGAGCGCCCGCGCACCGTCGAACTGCAAGGCCATGCCGGCCGCAGCGCGCAGAAGGCCGGAGTCGCCCGCCGCGTGGGCCAAGCCTTCATCCAGCACCGCGAGGGCCCGATCGGGTTGCCCGGCCGCCAGCCACAGCCGCGCCTTGGCGACCCGCAGCGCCGCGGCGGCCTGCGGATGGGCGCGCAGCGCCGAATCCAGTTCGACGGCCGCAGCATCCACATCGCCGGTGCGCATCCATACCAGCTCGGACAGGTTGTTTTGTGCGGTCAGGAAGTCGGGACGAAGGTGTACGACATCGCGAAAGCAGGTCTCGGCTTCGCCGAAGCGCCGCTGGTCCATCAAGGCCCGGCCGAGGATGAAGAGCGCATTCGGGGACTTCACTCCGGACTGTATGCACCGTCGCACTTCCGCTTCGGCTTCCACCCCACGCTGGTCATCGGCCAACGCCGCGGCCAGACGCAAACGCGCCTCCGCACTGTCCGGTTCAAGTTTCAGCCACTCACGGAACGCATTGGCCGCGTCGGCCGTCCGTCCCAGCGCCATGAGCGCGTGCCCGCAGAGCATCCAGTACTCGACCGCGAGCGCCCGCGGCGGCGCAGCCAGCGTCTGCAGCACGTCGAGCGCCTGAGCGGCGTGCCCCTGGGCCAGCCGCGCGCGTGCCCGGCGGAGCGTCTCTTCTTGCTGGCGTGAGCGGTCGCGCATCCGACGGTTTCAACGATCAGACCAGGGCGCGAACCACGCCACCATCAACGCGCAGCGCCGTGCCATTCGTGGCGGAAGACAGCGGGCTGGCGACGTAGGCGATCAGGTTGGCGACTTCGTCCGGTTTGATGAATCGCTTGAGCAGCGACGACGGCCGCTGCGTCGCAAAGAATTCCTTCTCCATTTCCGCAATGGTGACGCCACGCTGTTCGGCCAGTTTCGACACGAATTTCGAAACGCCTTCCGACGCGGTTGGGCCGGGCAGCACGGAATTGACGGTGACGCCGGTGCCCGCCAGCGCCTCGGCGAGACCGCGCGCGACCGCGAGCTGCGCGGTCTTGGTGACGCCGTAGTGGATCATTTCAGCCGGAATGTTCACCCCCGATTCGCTCGAGACGAAGATGATCCGCCCCCAGCACCGTTCGCGCATTCCCGGAAGGTACGCGCGCGCCAGCCGCACGCCCGACATCACGTTGGTTTCGAAGAAACGCGACCAGTCCGCGTCCGTGATCGACTCGAACGGCGTCGGCTCGAAGATGCCGAGGCTGTTCACGAGTACATCCGCCTCCGCCGCGGCCTTCACCAGCGTCTCCACGCCGTCCGCACGGGCGAGGTCCGCGGCCACGCCGGATACCGCGTCGCTGCCGGTTTTCTCGCGAATGGCGCGCACCGCGGCGTCGACGCGCTCGCGCGTGCGGCCGTTGACCAGCACGCGCGCGCCCTCGCCCACCAGGCGTTTCGCGGTCGCGAATCCGATGCCCGCGGTCGAACCCGTCACGACGGCGGTCTTGCCCGACAATTGCAAATCCATCCTCAACCTCCTCGCGAGCGGCATCCAGTGCAGCGAACGTCCGGCGATGTAACGCTGCATTGTATGCCGCGCGCCAGCGCGGCCATGCCGCACTGATACAGTGCGGGGCGGTTTCCCGTGGCGGCAAGTATTCCGCATGGACCAGCACACCGAAACTCCGTCACCCGCAAACGCGAACATCCCCCGCGACGGCGTCCCGCCCGTGTGCGACGCCGCGTCGAGGCGCCCCAGCGTGTGGAGCGGGCTCGGCACGGTCGTGCTGTATTTCCTGCTGCAGTTCGGGATCAGCTTCGCCGCAGGCTCGCTGCTCGCACTCGCGTTGAAGTTGAGGATCGGGTTTGGCGCGGGCGCGCGGCACGTGCCCGGCGCGATGCACCTTCTGCGGACCAATCCGGACGCCCGCGCGATCCTCGCGGTGGTGACGATCGTCGCGGCAGCGATCGTGATGATCGTGGTCGTGCGGCGGCTGTGGCCTGAGCAATGGTCGCGCGGTGGGCTCCCGGGGTTCGGCTTCACGCGTCCCACCAACCAACTTGCGTACATGGGAGCCGTGGCTCTCGCGGTGATTCTGCTGGTGGTCAGCGGACCGCTGACGGAGTTGCTCGCCGGCAAGCACCCTGTGCAGCAGAACATCGACGTGATGGCCGATCAGGTTTCGCTCGGCATGCGGATACCGCTCGCAATCCTGGTCGTATGCGTCGCGCCGGTGATCGAGGAGCTGGTGTTCCGCGGCGTGCTGCTGTCCGGGCTGGCCAGCCGCATGCGGGTCGGCTGGGCGATCCTGGTGAGCGCACTGATCTTCGGCTGCGCGCACCTGCCGGATTTCCAGTTCGCGTGGTATCCCGTTCCAGCACTCGTCCTGCTCGGTCTCGCGCTCGGCTGGCTGCGCGTCTACACGCACTCGCTGTGGCCGTCGATCACGCTGCACGCGACCAACAACTTCATCGCGATGCTGGCGTGGTTTATCGCCGCGGGGCCGCATTGATCGAGGGTTGATCCCTCGTCGCGCTGCGCCGACGTGGCCCTGACAACCCGGAATCCAGGGTCTTCAGGATCAACGATCGATCGAAAAGGTCAGGAGCAGTTCGTCCGCGAAGCACGCAAAGAACGCAAGACAAGCAGGGGTTCCCTTCGCGGCCTTGGCGTCCGTTTTCAAGGGACAGCTTCAATGCTTCCACTGCAGCTCCTCCGCCGTCGGGCTGTCGGCCACCCCACTGCGCGCGAAGCCACCTGCAGCAAAGGCACTGGATTCCCGCCTTCGCGGGAATGACGAGAGCCGGAGTTGATCAGAGCTTCCCTTGCGGTTTCGCGTTCAGGCGCTCCGCTTGACGGAAGCCCAATGGCCCCCTGGCCGATCGAGCGCGTTTCAATACCCCGCGGCGGCGCCTGCCGGATAGCGGGGATCATTGACGCTCTCGAGTTCGCCGTTCTTCTGGTTCACGACGATCGCGGCGACGTCACCCAGCTGCCCCACCGTGCGGATCTTGTAGCCCATCGCCTCGAGCGCGGACTGCACCGACGGCTTGAACGCGCCCGGCTCGGCGAAGATCTCGTCCGGATACCACTGCATGTGGATGCGCGGTGCGTCGATCGCCTGCTTGACGTTCATGTCGTACTCGATCACGTTGAGGATGCTTTCCATCGTGGTCGAAATGATGGACGAGCCGCCCGGGCTGCCGGTGACCATCACCAGCTTGCCATCGTGCAGGACGATGGTCGGGCTCATCGAACTCAGCGGCCGCTTGCCCGGCTCGATCTGGTTGGCCTTGCCCTGGACGAGTCCGAACTGATTCGGCACGCCGGGTTTGGACGTAAAGTCGTCCATTTCGTTGTTGAGGAAGAAGCCGGTGCCGCCGGCGATCTGCTTGATGCCGAAGAAGCTGTTCACCGTATAGGTGACCGCCACCGCGTTGCCCTTGTCGTCCACCACCGAGTAGTGGGTCGTGTTGGTGGCCTGGTACGGCCCGAGGCTGCCCTTCACCTCCGATGATGGCGTGGCCTTGTCGGGCTGTATTTGCGCACGCAACTGAGCAGCGTGTTCGGCGGAAAGCAGCCGGGCGATGGGATTGTGCACGAACGCCGGATCGCCGAGATAGGTGTTGCGGTCGGCGAACGCACGCCGCTCGGCTTCGACAAAATAATGCGCGCTCTGCACCGAATGGAAGCCCCACTTCGCGAGCGGGTACGGCGCGATGATCTGCAGCGTCTCGCAGATCGTGGCGGCCGAACTCGGCGGCGTCGCAGTGACGATCGTGTAGCCGTGATAGTCGCACTCGACCGGCTTGGCCCAGGGCGCGGTGTAGTCCCGGAAGTCCTTGAGCGTGAACAGGCCGCCGTGGGCGTCGCTGGCCTTCACCAGCGCGGCCGCGATCGGCCCGTCGTAGAACGCCTTGCGACCGTCCTTCGAGATCAGTTCCAGCGTTTTTGCGAGCTGCGGTTGCTTCAGTACCTGCCCGGGTTTCCACGGCTGGCCATGATCGAGGAAGATCGCGGCGACGTTCGCATGCTTGCGGAACGCGTCGATCGACGTATCGAGCAGATGCACGTCGCCGGGTTCCAGCTTGTAGCCATCCTTCGCGAACCTGATCGCGGGCGCCATCACCTGCTGGCGGCTCATCGTGCCGTATTTTTCGAGCGCCTCATCAAGGCCCATCACCGTCCCGGGCACGCCGACGCCAAGGTACGTGCGGGTGCTGCGGCCCTTCACGACCTGGCCTTCGGCGTTCTGCATCATGTCGGGCATGGCCTTGAGCGGCGCCTTTTCGCGAAAGTCGAGAAACAGGTTCCTGCTGTCTGCGAGATGCAGCGTCATGAAGCCGCCACCGCCGATGTTGCCGCAGCAGGGATCCACGACCGCGAGCGCGTAGCCGACCGCGACAGCCGCGTCCACCGCGTTGCCGCCCTGCTTCAGGATGTTGACGCCGACCTGCGTCGCCAGGTGCTGCGCGGTGACGACCATGCCGTGTTTGGCCGTGACCAGCGGCTCGTTCGGCAACGTGCGGCCCGGCTGGGCCTGCAATGTTGGCTGCAACGGGCCGTCCTGCGCGCGCTGCGGATCCTGAGTGCGCGCCCACGTCGGCGGGGCGAACGTCCCGGTGCCGGCAAACAACAGGCAGGCGAAAACGGATGCAAGAATCTTTCGCATGGGGAGAGTCCTGAGGGGGTCAAATGCGGACGATCGCGTGCGCAACGCCGATGCAGCACGCAATCCGGTGCGCCATCGCCATCCGCGATGATATTCCACCGACGCGGGATTCAGGAACGCTCGTGCGGATCGGCGAGCGCCCCGATCACCGGCGCCACCTGCGATTCACGGCCGAGCGCACGCCCGACCTGCTCCAGTCGCGCAGCCAGCGTCGCCGCATCCGGTGCACATATCGTCGCGTGACCGACCTTGCGGCCGGGACGCGGCGACTTGCCGTAGGCGTGCCAGTGCGTGCCCGGCACCGCCAGCATCCTGTCGCGGTCGGGCAGTTCGCCGATCCAGTTGAGCATGCACGAGGGAAAACGCGCATGGGTGTCGCCGAGCGGCATGCCAAGCACGGCGCGCACATGATTTTCGAACTGCGAGGTGACCGCACCCTCGATGGTCCAGTGCCCGGAATTGTGGACCCGGGGTGCCATTTCGTTGCCCAGCAGGCGACCGCCCTTCACGAACACCTCCAGCGCCAACACGCCGACGTAATCGAGCCGCTCGGCGATCGCGCGCGCGTGCGCAAACGCCCGCTCGTGGATCGCGTCCCCGTGCGCCGCGGGCGCGAGGCTCGCGGAAAGGATTCCATCGACGTGCCAGTTGCGGGTCACGGGCCACGCGCGGAACTCGCCGTCACCCGCGCGCACCGCAATCACCGACGCCTCGAAATCGAAATCGACGAAGCCTTCCAGGATCAGCCCGCGCGTGGCGGCGTGGTCGCCCAACGCGTCCCATGCGGCGCCGGCATCGTCGGCCGCCTTGATGCGGAACTGGCCCTTGCCATCGTAGCCCTCGCGCCGGGTCTTGAGGATCGCCGGCGCGCCGATCGTCGCAAGCGCGGCGTCGAGCTCGGCGCGGCTCGCGATCGCCGCAAACTCGGTGGTCGGCAGGCCGCACTCGCGAAACAGCGTCTTCTCCAGCACCCGGTCCTGCGCGGTGGCGAGCGAATGTGCGTTCGGTGCGACACGCGTTCGCGAGGTCAGCCACGCCGCGGTGTCCGCGGGCACGTTCTCGAAATCGAAGGTCGCGGCGTCGATTTCCTGCGCGAATGCCTGCAGCTTTGCGGGGTCGTCCCAGCCGACTGTCGACAGCGGCGCGACCTGCCCGGCGCAGGCGTCGGCGACCTTGTCGACGATGCGGAAGCGTGTACCCAGCGGAATACCGGCCAGCACCATCATCTTCGCGAGCTGTCCCCCGCCCAGAATACCGAGCGTTGGCTGTGCCTCAGAGCCTTTGCGCACACCATCCTCCATCATTGCGAACCCACCCGACACCTACTCCCCCTCTCCCCCGGGGAGAGCCTCTCAGCCCCGCGCGCGCGGCAGGCGCTCGCCGAAAAACTTGAAATCGTCATTCCGGGGCCGTCGCCAGCTCCACCGGCGACGGAACCCGGAATCCAGCTTTTGCTGCGAAAAGTCGAAGAGCTGGATTGACTCGCGCCGTCCCTGGCGCTCGCCCTGGGGGCCGCCTTCGGCGTTCGCGTTGGCAATCCTGCCAACGCAGTCGGGCCCTGCCCGCGAAGAGCGCGGGCAGCCCCGGAATGACGAGAATGGAGCGGTTGAGGAGTCTGTTGTTTCTTGTGAGCGCAAAGGGTAAGGGGGAAAGTCCCGCAGGGACACACCAATTCGGCCCGCTGGAGATCAAGCGACCCACGCGCGCGCTCCCCGCGGTCCCCTCTCGTCCAAGCTGCTTTCCGGTTGGGGACGGGTGGAAAAATCAACGCCCGTCTTCACCGGGCTGCTGCACCCTCGCCACGCGCCCGCGGTGCGCCGTCGCGCTTCGCCGCCGGTCGCGGCGGCTCGAGGCGCGGATCGGGATGTTCCAGCACGTCGGTGGTCTGCGCGGCGCGGAAGCGCTCCAGCGCGTGCGCGACCTGCCTGTCGTGCAAGGCGATGATTGCGGCCGCGAGCAGGCCCGCATTCTTCGCACCGGACTCGCCGATCGCAAGCGCGCCGACCGGGACGCCCGCGGGCATCTGCGCGATCGACAGCAGCGAATCCAGGCCCTTCAGCGCGCGCGACTGCACGGGCACGCCAAGCACCGGCAGGCGCGTCTTCGCGGCCAGCATCCCGGGCAGGTGCGCCGCTCCGCCGGCGCCCGCGATGATCACCTCGATGCCGCGCGCCGATGCGCCCTCGGCATACGCGAACAGCTTGTCGGGCGTGCGGTGCGCGGACACCACTTCGACCTCGTGCGTCACGCCCAGCGCGGTCAGCATTTCCGCCGCGTGGCGCATCGTTTCCCAGTCCGAGCGCGAGCCCATCACCACCCCGACCCTAGGCGCGATCGCTGATTTCCGCATGGTCCCACCGCCGCAAAGCGGCTATTGTACGCGGCATGGACAAGCGATTGCTGGACATCCTCTGCGACCCGGTGACCAAGACGCCGGTGCGTCCGCTCCGGCGCGACGAACTGGACACGCTGAACCGCGCGATCGCCGAGGGCGCGGTCGACACGGTGGCCGGCCAGAAGGTTGCCGCGCCGCTGGCCGCGGGCCTCATCACGACCGACCGCAAGGTGGTCTACCGGATCGAGGACGACATTCCGGTCATGCTCGCGGACGAAGGCATCGGCACCGCGCAGCTCGTGGATTTTTAGGGTATCCGGATTTGACTGTGGGTCGGCACAAGTGTGGCGATCGCGCCAGAAAGCGCGCTCGTGCAAGAACTGCCCGAGTGCTCCAAGTTGTTCGGCGGGCGTCTTGTGTAGGTTGCTGGC
>JBOHYX010000014.1:0-16803 GCA_050738115.1 Rhodanobacteraceae bacterium | reverse complement strand
AGCCAAAGCACCCCGACGCCGCTCACCACGGTCGACCAGATCGATCCACTCTACGTGAATTTCACGATCAGCGTCGGCCAGCTCGACGAGCTTCGGCAAAACCAGCAGAAGGGCGGCGTGACGCTCACCCGGCCGGACAAGGTGATGGTCAAAGTCACGCTGCCCAGCGGCACGCCGTACCCCGAGGAAGGCACGCTTGACTTCTCGTCGGTCAACGTCAACCCCTCCACCGGCGCCGTCAATCTGCGTGCCCTGCTTCCCAACCCGCAGCACTCGTTGCTCCCTGGCAGCTTCGTCAACCTCGATGTCGACATGGGCGAACGCCACGGCGCGTTCCTGATCCCGCAGGCTGCCGTGCAACGTGACATCAGCGGCACCTACGTGCTCATCGTCGGCAAGGACGGCAAGGTCGCGAACCAGGACGTGACCACCAGCGGCACTTCCGGGGTCGACTGGATCGTGACGTCGGGCCTCACTGCCGGCGACAAGGTCATCGTTTCGGGAATCCAGGGTGTGCAGGTTGGCAAACCGGCCAGGACCCAGCCTTGGCAGCCGCCCGCGTCCGCACCCACGATGACCGCCGGCGCTCCGGCATCTTCGATGCCGGCCGGCAGCGGCACCTACTGACTGCGCGCATCGGATCGCCCAGATGTCGAATTTCTTCATTGACCGGCCCATCTTCGCCTGGGTCATCGCGATCCTGATCATCCTTGGCGGATTGCTGGCGATCATGAAGTTGGGGGTGCAGTCGTACCCCAACATCGCGCCACCACAGGTTTCGATCACCACCCGCTATGCCGGGGCCAGCGCCAGCACGGCCGAAGGCTCGGTGACGGAGGTCATCGAACAGCAACTGACCGGGATCAACAACCTGCTGTATTTCAGCTCGAGCACCAGCTCCGATGGCCGCGTGTCGATCACGCTGACCTTCAAGCCGGGCACCGACCCCGACATCGCGGCGGTGCAAACGCAGAACCAGGTGTCCCGGGCGGAGCCGCTGTTGCCACCGGCCGTCCTGTCCCAGGGAATCGTCGTCGCCAAGGCCAACCCTGACACGCTGATGGCGATCGCGTTGATTTCCAACAACCCCGCGATCAACCGCGACCGCCTGAACGACATCGTGGCTTCGCAGGTACTGAACCCCATCTCGAGGGTCGCGGGGGTCGGCACCACCCGCCAGTTCGGCGCCGAATACGCGATGCGCATCTGGCTCAATCCCGAGAAGATGCACGCCTACGGGTTGTCGGCCACCAGCGTCATCAATGCGGTGGAAGCGCAGAACATCCAGGTCGCGGCGGGCACGCTGGGTGCCGACCCGGCGATCGAGGGTCAGGGGTTCACGGCGGACGTGACCGGCGCGAGTCTGTTCTCGACGCCACAGCAGTTCCTGAACATCATCCTGCGGGCGAATCCGGACGGCACGGTGGTGAAGCTCGGCGACGTCGCGACCGCGAATTTCGGACCGCAAAACTACGGCTTCGATACCACCTACGACGGCAAGCCCATCGGCGCGTTTGCGATCCAGACGTTACCGGGCGCGAACGGGCTCTCCGTCGCCAAAGCCGTGCGCGCCGAGATGGCGAAGCTGGCGGTCGGCTTCCCGCAAGGGGTGACCTGGTTCGTCCCCTACGACACCACAACGTTCATCACGATCTCGATCCGGGACGTCCTGACGACCCTGGTCGAGGCGCTGATCCTGGTGTTTCTGGTGATGCTGGTGTTCCTGCAGAACATCCGCGCCACGCTGATCCCGGCGGTCGTGATTCCGATTGCACTGCTCGGGGCTTTCATCGGCATGGAGGCCATGGACTTCACGATCAACCAGCTCACCCTGTTCGGCATGGTGATGGCGATCGGCATCGTGGTCGATGACGCCATCGTCGTGATCGAGAACATCGAGCGCATCATGACCGAGCAGGGCCTGTCGCCCCGGGACGCGGCACGCAAGGGCATGGGCGAAATCTCGGGTGCGGTGGTTGCGATCACGGCGGTGCTGCTGGCGGTATTCGTCCCGTCCGCGCTGCAGTCGGGTTCGACCGGAATCATCTACCGCCAGTTTGCGTTGACGATCGCGGTGTCGATGTTCTTCTCAGCGTTCCTCGCGCTGACTTTCACACCCGCGCTGTGCGTCAGCTTCCTGAAGCCGGCCAACGGGAAAAAGAAAAACATCCTCGCCCGCAAATTCAATGATGTGTTCGGCTGGACCCATCGCACCTATGTCGGACACGTGGGCCACGCGGTACGCCACGCGCCACGCTGGATGATGGTATTCGTGGTAGTGGCCGTGCTGGCCGGATTTCTCTACATCAAGCTGCCCGGCAGCTTCCTGCCGCAGGAGGACCAGGGTTACCTGATGGCCACGGTGGAGCTGCCGCCCGGCGCGACCAAGCAGCGTAGCGAAGCGGTGATGCGCCAGATGTGGGCCGTGCTCAAGAAGGACCCTGCCATCGAGAGCGTCATGCAGATCGTCGGCTTCAGCTTCATCGGCTCCGGCGAAAACAGTGGCATGGCGTTCATCCAGTTGAAGGACTGGGACAAGCGCAAACTGACCGCCGCCGAGTTGATCCCGCGCCTGAACGCGCAACTGCACAAGGACGTCCGTGACGCGTCGATCATCGTGGTCAACCTGCCCACCGTGCACGGCCTCGGCCAGTTCGGCGGCTTCGACATGTACCTCGAAGATGTCAGCGGCCAGGGGCGCCCTGCACTCGACAAGGCGCTGCAGACCGTGCTTGCCAAAGCCAAACCGGACAAGGTGCTGGTGAATGTACGGCCCAACCAGTTGCCACCGGCGCCGCAACTCGATTTCACCGTGAATCGTGTGCAGGCGGCGTCGATGGGCTTGTCGGTCACGGACATTACCAACGCCATAGGCCTGATGCTGGCGCCCACCCAGGTGGGCCAGATGTTCGCGGAGGGCCGGGTCAAATTCGTGATGCTGCAGGCCGCGGCACCGTTCCGGATGAATCAATCGGCGTTCAACGACTTCTACACACCGACTGGCGTCGGGTCGGCCTCGAGCGGGATCGCGCTGGCGACGGCCACCGGCAGCACATCCAGTAGCGCCACGACCGACCCCTCACCGGACGGCATGCCCGCCATGGTCCCGATCTCGAGCGTCATCGACAGCCATTGGGCGTTGGTGTCGCCATCGCTGTCGCGCTTCAACGGCAACCCCGCCATCGAGGTCGTGGGCGATGCCGCACCGGGCTTCCAGTCGGGCCAGGCGATGGACGCCATGCAGAAGATCGTGACACACGACCTGCCGCACGGCTTCAGCTTCGACTGGACCGGACAATCGTTCGAGGAAGTCCAATCCAGCAGCGGCGCAAGCACCCTGATGGCCCTTTCGATCCTGGTGGTGTTCCTCGCTCTGGCCGCCTTGTATGAAAGCTGGTCGGTCCCGATTGCGGTGATCCTGATCGTGCCGCTGACCCTGCTCGGCACCGTGCTGTTCACGATGGCACGCGGGCTTGCCAACGACGTCTTCTTCAAGATCGGCCTGGTCACGGTCATCGGTCTCGCCGCCAAGAACGCGATCCTGATCATCGAATACGCGGTGGCCGCGCAGAAGGACGGGAAAACGCTGCGCGAAGCGGTCGTCGAGGCCGCCAGGTTGCGTTTCCGCCCGATCCTGATGACCTCGTTCGCGTTCATCCTCGGTGTGTTGCCGCTGGTCGTGTCCACCGGCGCGGGCGCCAATGCGCGCCACGCCATCGGTACCGGCGTCATCGGCGGCATGCTGTTCGCCACGATCTTCGGCTTGTTGCTGATCCCGGTCTTCTACGTGAGCGTGCGCCGCGTTGCCGGCGACAAGCTCGACGGCCTCACACGCATGCGTCGGATAGGAGGCGACCCGCGCACGGCGCCGCCCGAGCCCACGGACCATCCACCTGCGCCACCGCCGGAGTGAGGGCCCATGCGACACCGGTCGCCGGAAAAGAAGGAGCAGGCATTGGGCGCCGGTCGGCTCCTGCAAATGCGCGCGGGCCCCGAAATGTGTTTGTAGGAGCGCGCCTCGCGCGCGACCGCGGCGTGAGGCACATCGCGGCTCCGGTCGCCGCCGAGGGCGGCTCCTACATTTGCCATGACGATGCACGCGGCCATGGGCCCACCACGCGAATGTAGGAGCGCGCCTGCGCGCGACCGACGCCCGCCGCGCGTCAGCGCGACAGTTTCGTCAACACCTTGCCGCGGTGCGCGGCGACGTGATCGGTCTTGTCGCTCTTGATCTCGTACTGCGGATCGTCGGCGCTCGCGCGATGCGTGTGGCCCTTGTAGTCGAAATCGCGGGTGTGGACCTTGACGATGGTGCCGCGGACGTGGCCGGCTTCGGAGTTCCAGCGCACGTGGTCGCCGACCTTGAAGCGGGCGGAAGAACGATTGGAATCAGCCATGGCGTGCATCCTCGTGCGTGCGTGGCCGGCTTCAGGCGATGGCCTTGTCGACGATCTGCTGCGCGTCGCCGAGGATGGCGTCGAGGTGCGCACGGTCCCGGAAACTTTCGGCGTAGATCTTGTAGATGTCCTCGGTGCCGGAGGGCCGCGCCGCGAACCAGCCGGACTCGGCGATCACCTTGATTCCGCCGATCGGTGCGTGGTTGCCGGGTGCCTTGTCGAGCACCGCGGTGACCTTCTCGCCACCCAGTTCATGAAGCTTGATTTCGCCTGATTCAAGCTTTGCAAGCTTTTGTTTTTGCGACGCATTCGCAACGGCCTGAACCCGGTCGGTGAATGGCTCGCCGAGCGTTTCGGCGAGTGCCCCATAGCATTCGCCCGGATCGCGCCCGGCATGCGCCGTGATCTCGGCCGCCAGCAGCGCCGGCACGATGCCGTCCTTGTCGGTCGTCCATGCCGAACCATCCCGGCGCACGAATGCAGCGCCGGCGCTTTCCTCGCCGCCGAATCCGAGCGTGCCGTCGAATAGACCGGGCGCGAACCACTTGAAGCCGACCGGCGTTTCGTACAACCGGCGGCCACGCTGCCGGGCGATGCGATCGATCAGGGCGGTGCTGACCACGGTCTTGCCGATGGCGAGCGAATCGGGCCACCCGTCCCGCTCACGGAACAGGTAATCGATCATCACCGACAGATAGTGGTTGGACGGCAGGAGCCCGCTCGACCGCGTCACCACGCCGTGGCGGTCGTGGTCGGTGTCGCACGCAAACGCGACGTCGTACCGGTCCTTGAGCGCGAGCAGGCGCTGCATCGCGTATCCGGAGGACGGATCCATCCTGATCCGGCCGTCCCAGTCCACGGTCATGAACGCGAAACGCGGATCGACTTCCTCGCTGACCACGGTGAGGTCCAGCTTGTAGCGTTCGCCGATCGGCGCCCAGTAGTGCACCCCTGCCCCGCCCAGCGGATCCACGGCGAGCTTCAGTCCGGCGACACGGATACGGTCGAAGTCGATCACGTTCCGAAGGTCGGACACGTACGCGTCGAGGTAATCGTGCGTACGCGTGGTGGAGGCCGTGCAGGCCTGCACGAATGGAAGGCGCCTGACGCCTGCCAACTTGTTTTCGAGGTATTGGTTGGCCTGCTGCTGCACCCAGCGCGTGATGTTGGTGCCGGCAGGCCCACCGTTCACCGGGTTGTACTTGAACCCGCCATTGTCGGGCGGATTGTGCGACGGCGTGATCACGATGCCGTCGGCGAGCCCGCTGTCGCGCCCGCGGTTGTGGGTGAGGATCGCGTGCGAGATCGCCGGCGTCGGCGTGAACTCGGCGCCCTTGGACGCGAACACGTCCACGCCGTTCGCGCCCAGCACTTCGAGCGCGCTGCGGAAAGCCGGCTGTGACAGCGCATGCGTGTCGAAGCCGATGTACAGCGGCCCTGTGACCGACTCCTTGGCACGGTAGTCGCAGATGGCTTGGGTGATCGCGAGGATGTGCCACTCGTTGAAGCTGCCGTCGAGCGAGGACCCGCGGTGGCCCGAGGTGCCGAAGGCCACGCGCTGCCCAGGATCGGAAGGATCGGGACGGATATCCGCATAGGCGGCCAGAAGCTTGTCGACGTCGACCAGGATCGACGCCGGTGCCGGCTTGCCGGCAAGGGGTGAGATGGTTTCAGACATTGCGTGTTCTACGGTTTCGTAAAACCTCTGGACGCGGATCAACGCGGATCGGGGCAGGCAACGATAGTCCTTATTACCGCCAATCTTCACCTCGTCATTCCGGGGCTGCCCGCGCTGTGTGCGGGCAGAACCCGGAATCCAGCTCTTCCGCTGTCGGCGACAAAAGCTGGATAGACTCGCCGCATCCTGCGGCTCGCCCTGCGGGCCACCGGCTCCACCGGTGTTCGCTCCGGCGTCCCTGCCTCCGCAGTCGGGTTCCGCCGCCGGTGAAACTGGCGGCGGCCCCGGAATGACGAGAATTGAGCAAACGTGCGCGTGACTGCTGTGTTACGTTCACGACTCGCCAGCAAATTGGTTGTTGATCAATCGGCGGTCATCCGCGCACATCCGCGGCGTCAGTTGCTCTTGCTGCCGCGCGCGGCGCGATAACGCCGGATGAGCGCATTGGTCGAGCTGTCGTGCGCCAGCGCCGGTTCGCCATCCGCCTGCAACTGCGGAATGACCGCCTTCGCGAGCTGCTTGCCGAGCTCGACGCCCCACTGGTCGAACGAGTCGATGTTCCAGATCGCGCCCTGCACGAACACGCTGTGCTCGTATAGCGCGACCAGCGCGCCGAGGGAATGCGGCGTCAGGCGCCCGGCAAGGATCGTGTTGGTCGGACGATTGCCCTCGCACACCCGGTGCGCAACCAGCCGCTCCGGCGTGCCCTCGGCGCGCACCTGGGCAGGCGTCTTGCCGAACGCCAGCGCTTCCGTCTGCGCGATCAGGTTCGCCACCAGCAGATCGTGCTGGGTGCCGAGCGGGTCCAGCGGTTGCATGAAGCCGATGAAATCGCAGGGGATCAGGCGCGTGCCCTGGTGGATCAACTGGTAGAACGAATGCTGGCCGTTGGTGCCGGGCTCGCCCCAGTAGATCGGACCCGTCGGGTAGTCGACGCGCTCGCCGGCCAGCGTCACGTGCTTGCCGTTTGACTCCATCGTCAACTGCTGCAGGTACGCGGGCAAGCGTTTCAGGTACTGCGCGTAAGGCAGTACCGCGACCGTCTGGGCACCGAAGAAATCGTTGTACCACACGGCCAGCAGGCCCATGAGCAACGGCAGGTTCGCTTCCGGTGGCGCGGTCCTGAAATGCTCGTCCATGGCATGGAAACCCGCCAGCATCTCGCGGAAAGCGTCCGGCCCGACCGCGAGCATCGTCGACAGGCCGATCGCCGAATCCATCGAATAGCGCCCGCCGACCCAGTCCCAGAAACCGAACATGTTGGCGGTGTCGATGCCGAACTTCCGCACCTCGCCGGCGTTGGTCGAAACGG
The DNA here is from genome assembly GCA_050738115.1 of Rhodanobacteraceae bacterium. Classification (GTDB taxonomy): domain Bacteria; phylum Pseudomonadota; class Gammaproteobacteria; order Xanthomonadales; family Rhodanobacteraceae; genus 66-474. The sequence continues at coordinate 9,416 of JBOHYX010000014.1, read as the reverse complement.
CGACGAAGTGTTTCGCGACCGCACTGTCGTCGCCGCCGAGCTGCCCGAGGCACCAGTCGCGCGCGGCGTGGGCGTTGGTCAGCGTCTCGAGCGTGGTGAAGGTTTTCGAGCAAATGATGAACAGGGTTTCGGCCGCGTCGAGGTCGCGCGTGGCTTCGACGAAGTCCGTGGGGTCGACGTTCGACACGAAGCGGAACACCATGTCGCGGCGGCTGTAGTGTTTCAGCGCTTCGTACGCCATCACCGGACCGAGGTCCGAACCGCCAATGCCGATGCTGATGACGTTCCGGATCGGCTTGCCCGAATGCCCGCGCCACTCGCCCGAACGCAGCTTGTCGCTGAACGCGGCCATCCGGTCCAGGACGTCATGGACTTCCGGCACGACGTCCTTGCCATCCACCCGGATCACCTCGTTCCGCGGCGCGCGCAACGCCACGTGCAGCACCGCGCGTTGTTCGGTCTCGTTGATCGCGTCACCGCGGAACATCGCGTCACGGCGTGCGAACACGCGGCGCGCGACCGCAAGTCGTTGCAGTCGCGCCAACGTTTCAGCCGTGGCCAGGTTTTTCGAATAATCGAGGTAAAGTCCCGCACCTTCGGCCGTGAAGCGGGTGCCACGTTCGGGGTCCGCATCGAACAGCGCCTCGAGGGTGGCGCCGCGCAGCGCGCGCCAATGCTCCCCGAGCGCGCGCCACGCCGGCGACGACCGCAGCGCGCTCATGCGCGTGCACCCTGCCCCGCCGCGTGTGGTGCGAGCTTCGAGGTCTTGCCTTCGATCCGGCCGAGCAGGTCCTTCCACGCCTTGACGAACTTCTCCGCACCTTCACGCTGGAGCTGCCCCGCCAGCGCCGCATCGTCGATGCCGGCTGCGTTGAATTTGGCGATGACCGCCTCGCAGTCGCCGCCATCCTCCGGCATCGCGCCGCGCAGCTTGCCGTGGTCGACAAACGCGTGCAGCGTCTTGTCCGGCATGGTGTTGATGGTTTCGGGTGCGGCCAATGCCTCGACGTACAGCGTGTCGGAGGCCTTGGGGTCCTTGGTGCCGGTGCTCGCCCACAGCAGGCGCTGCGGATGCGCGCCGGCGGCGGCGATCTTCTTCCAGCGCGATGTCTGCTTCAGTTCCAGCCACGTTTTGTAGGTCCGCTTTGAAATCGCGATGCCGAGCCGGTCCTTCAGTTCCGTGGGCACCTTGTCGGCGACTGCGACGTCCCAACGGCTGACGAACAGCGACACCACCGAATCGACGTTCGCCGACTTGCCCTCCGCGATGCGACGCTCGATGCCGCGCATCCACGCCTCGGCGGCAGCCAGTGTCTGTTCGCGCGAAAACAGCAGCGTCACGTTGATCGGCACGCCGCGGTAGATCGCCTCCTCGATCGCGGGAATGCCGGCGGCGGTGCCCGGAATCTTGATGAAGAGGTTGTCGCGGCGCGCCTTGGCGTGCAGCGCGATGGCAGATTCGAGGGAAGCCTGCGTGTCATCGGCAAGCAGCGGCGAGACTTCCAGCGACACGAACCCGTCGACGCCATCGCTCGCGTGGAACGCGGGTTTGAACAGGTCGGCCGCGCGCGTCAGGTCCTGGAGCGCCAGCGCAAAGAACAGGTCCTCGCCCCGCTGTCCATCGGCAAGCAACTCGGTGATCGACGCGTCGTAGTCGTGGCCACCGGAAATGGCCTTGTCGAAGATCGACGGATTCGACGTCAACCCCGTCACGCTCTGCTCGGCGATGTACCGCTCGAGCGTGCCGTCATCGAGGATGCCGCGGGTGATGTTGTCCAGCCAGAGGCTCTGGCCGAGGTCGTGTAGCTGTAGGGTCGGATTCATGGTCGCTCCGTGGCGGTTGCCGGTTTTGAAGGGGGAAGCCCGGGAGGGGAAAGGAAGGCGTCGGCGCCGAGGCCGCAAAGCTCGCCGATGCCGCCAAGCTCGATCTGCGCCGGTGGATATTCGCGGGACGTGGCCGGATCATTCGCGTAGTGGCCCTGGCGTACCAGCACGGTCGTGAGGCGTTCGCGCCAGCGTCGCCTCATGCCGTCGAGGACGCGCAGCTTGTCCTCGACCATCACGTAGTGTCCTGCGGGAAAACGTTGCGCCACGTCATCCAGCATGCGTTCCTTGTGCACGTAGATCAAGACCCGGCCCTCCACCGCCTCGGCAATTCCCGACAGCGCGATCTTGCGCGGCTGCATCACCACGTCGCCGTCGGACAGTGCCACGCAGGGGCCCAGCCGGGAAAGGTGCGCGATGGCGTCCAGCGCGCCCGGATACAGGCGCTCCTTGAACGGATAATCGAGCAGGAACGCGGCGAGCCCCTGCGCACGCACCTCGTCGCCGCAGTCGAGCCGGAACTGCTCGATGGCGCCGAGGTAGTCCGCGTAGCCCAGCTTTTCGCGCAGGTTCTCGAAAATGTCCCAGTACGTTCGCGCCGCGTCCGCGTCGAACACGCCGGCGATATGCTCGTCGAGGTCGTCCTGGATGCGGTCGTTGTCGAGCAGCGTGTCGTCGACGTCGAGCAGGAACACGATGGGTGCGGACGCGTTCATTTCGTCGCCGCGCCCGGGGCGTCGACCTTGGGGTCGTTCCAGCCGCCCGCGTCGGCGATCAGCGCATCGGCTTCCTTCGGGCCCCAGGTTCCGCGTTTGTACTTGTGCACCGGAACCCGGTCGCCGAGCACCGGATCGAGCACCCGCCAAGCTTCCTCGACCACGTCGTCGCGCGTGAACAACGCCGAGTCGCCGTCGATCGCGTCACCCAGCAGGCGCTGGTACGGCGCCATTTCCTTGCGGATGTCGCGATGCGCGACGAGTTCCACCGGGTGCCCCTGCATCGCTTCGCCCGGCTGCTTGACGCGCGCGCCCAGCGAGATGATCACGTCCGGACTCAGCCGGAAGCGGAAGTAGTTGACCGCGCCGTGCTCGGGCTCGTCGAACACCTGCTGCGGCGGGTTCTTGAGCCGGACCAGCACCTCGGTGCATTTGACGGGAAGCTCCTTGCCGGCGCGGATGAAAAACGGCACGCCCGCCCAGCGCCAGGTATCCATGTGCACGCGCAGGGCCGCGTAGGTTTCGACCGTCGATCCCCGCGCAACCCCCTTTTCCTTGAGGTACCCGACGAACTGCCCGCGCACGATGTCCGCGGGTTTCAGCGGCCGCATCGAGCGGAACAGGCGCAATTTCTCGTCGCGCATCGCGTCGGCGCTGCGGTTGGCCGGCGGCCCCATCGCCAGCAGCGCCAGCACCTGGAACATGTGGTTCTGCACCACGTCGCGCAGCGCGCCGACGCCGTCGTAAAACCGGCCGCGCCCCTGTACGCCGAAGTTCTCGGCCATGGTGATCTGCATGCTCGCGATGTGGTCGCGGCTCCAGATGGGCTCCAGCAGCGCGTTGGCGAAGCGGAAATACAGGAGATTCTGTACCGGCTCCTTGCCGAGGTAGTGGTCGATCCGGAAGATGTCGTGCTCGCGGAACGACTGGTGCAGGGTGCGGTCCAGCGCCAGCGCCGACTTGAGATCGCGCCCGAACGGCTTCTCGACGATCACCCGCGCGCCCTGCGCGCAACCCGATGCCACCAGGCCCTTCACCACCGGCGTGAACATTGCGGGCGGAATGGCGAGGTAGTGCAGCGGATGCCCGGCGTCGCCGAGCGCCTTGCGCAGGTTCGCGAAGGTCGCGGAATCGCCGTAGTCGCCGTCGATGTAGCGCAACTGTTCACACAGCTTCGCGAACGCCTGCTTGTCGACGCCGCCATGTTCGGCAAGGCTGTCGTGCGCGCGTTCGCGCAGTCGCTCGGTGTTCCAGCCGGAGTGCGCGACGCCGATCACCGGCATGTCGAGCCTGCCGGCCTTGGTCAACGCCTGCAGCGCCGGAAAGACCTGTTTGTAGGCAAGATCGCCGGTGGCACCGAAGAACACGAAGGCGTCGGAGCGTGCAAGGGGCATCAAGGGGTCTCCTCATGCAGGGTCAGGTGGACCTGGTGGGTGGCGCCATCTTCGGTCAGCGGAATGCCCGAGCGCGGGTCCGGCAGTGTCGCGCCGTCCAGTTCGACGGTCGCAACGCCGCGGCACACGCCATCCGGATTGTCGACCTCGATCCGCCAGGCGGTACCGCCACGATGATACGACAGCGCGAATCCCTTCCACGACCGCGGAATGCAGGGTTCCATCAGCAAACGATCGCCGCGCGGGCGGAAACCGAGCACCCATTCCACGATCGCGCGGTACAGCCATCCGGCCGAACCCGAGTACCAGGTCCAGCCGCCGCGCCCCACGTGCGGCGCGACGGAATAGACGTCCGCGCATTCGACGTACGGTTCGACCTTGTAGCGCAGGGCCTTTTCCAGCGTATCGGATTTCCGGATCGGATCGAAGAGCTCCAGCAGTTCGCCTGCCTTGTCGCCGTCGCCCAGCATCGCGAACGCGATCAGCGACCAGATCGAACCGTGGGTGTACTGGCCGCCATTCTCGCGCAGTCCCGGCGGATAGCCCTTGATGTAACCAGGATCGTGCGGCGTCCGGTCGAACGGTTCCGCGAACAGCGCGACGAGCCCGTCGTGGCCGCGCACGAGATATTGGTTCACCGCGCCCATCGCGGTTCGCGCGCGCTCCGGGTCGCCGCGACCGCTGATCACGGCCCACGACTGCGCCATCGACTCGATCCGGCATTCGGTGTCCGCCGAGGTGCCGAGCGGCGTGCCGTCGTCGTAGAACGCGCGCCGGTACCACCCGCCGTCCCACGCCTTGGTTTCCAGCGCAAGTTCGAACGCGCGCGCGTGGTCGCGCCAGCGCGACGCGCGCGGATCGCGGCGAGCCTCGGCGAACGGCGCGAAGGCCCCGATCACCCGGATCAGGAACCACCCCATCCACGCACTCTCGCCCTTGCCGCCCGCGCCGACCCGGTTCATCCCGTCGTTCCAGTCGCCGGTGCCCATCAGCGGCAGACCGTGCACACCGACCGCAAGGCTCACATCGATCGCTCGCGCGCAGTGCTCGAACAGGCTGCCCGAGTTCGCCGATGCATCCGGGCGGAAGAACGCATCGGCCTGCCCGGGCTTCAGTGCATCGCCACGCAGGAATGGCACGTGCGCGTCGAGGATCGCGGCGTCGCCGGTGGTCTCGACGTAGTGCGCGACGACGAACGGCAGCCACAGTCGGTCGTCCACGATGCGCGTGCGCACGCCCTTCCCCGACGGCGGCAGCCACCAGTGCTGCACGTCGCCTTCCTCGAACTGGCGCGATGCCGCGAGCAGGATGTGGGCGCGGGCAAGGTCGGGACGCGCGATGCACAGTGCGCCGACGTCCTGCAACTGGTCGCGGAAACCGTACGCGCCGCTGGCCTGGTAGAACGCGGTGCGCGCCCACAGGCGACACACGGTCACCTGATACGGCAGGCAACGGTTCACCAGCAGGTCGATCGGGCGATGCGGCGTTTCGACCTGCAGTGGGCCGAGTACGCTGTTCCACGATGCGCGCACGTCCGCCAGCGTGTGGTCGAAGTCGATCCGCCGGTAACGGTCGATCAGCGCCTGCGCGGCCGCGCGGTCGGCGCCCTCGCCCAGCAGGAACAGCAAGTCGACGCTGGCGTCGGGCGCGAGTTCGACCTCGGCGACGACGGCGCTGCGTGAATGCGCATCGTTGCGGGGGACTGCGCCAGCCGCACCGCAGGCGATGAATGCATTTGCCCGCGTGAATTCATCGCGCCATGCGTTGCGCGTGAGCACCCCGGCGCGCGCCGGATCGGCTTCGAGTTCGGTGGTCGCGCGCGGATCGTTGCCGATCGGCCCAAGACTCCACGTCACGACCTGCGCAACGGCGATCCGGCGCGGACGTCCGCTTCGGTTCGTGAGCCGCAGGCGCGACATCTTCACCGGATCGGCAACGGCCACGCATTGGGTCAATTTCGATTCGATCCCGTGTACGTTGGCGTCGAAACGCGCATAACCCGGACCAAAGCGCGCCACGTACGCCGCGCCACCCGCGCGGATCGGGGACGCCATCGCGCTCCACTCGATGGCGTCGTCGGCATCACGCAGCAGGAAAACTTCGCCGGGCGCGTCCCGCACCGCGTCGTTCGACCACGGCGTGAGCGGATTCTGCTGGCTGTTGACGGCCCAGCAGTAACCCCCGCCCGCCGCCGTGACCAGAAACCCGAAGTCCGGGTTCGACACGACGTGCGACCAGGGTGCGGGCGTGCTCGCGCCGTCGCGCAGCACGACGACGTACTCCTGGCCGTCCTTGCTGAAGCCACCGAAGCCGTTCCAGCAATCGAGGTCTGCCGGTGCGGGCATCGACGCGGGCATCCCGCCACGCGCCCTCACGGGTGCCGGCGACGGCACGGTCACGATGGGCTCTTCGGGACGGCCGCTGTGCAGCGCCAACTGTGCGGCGAGACTGCCGTCGCGGCCGTCGAGCGTGATGCACGCTGCGGTGTGCAAGCCGTCATGCAGATGCGCATCGAGCAGCTGTTCCTGCAGCACGAACAGCGAACCCTGCGACTTGTCACCCGATGCGTCCGCGCACGCGATGGCTTCGGAAGCACCCGACGCGTCCAGCACCACGATGTCGACCGGAAGTTGCCGTGCGCGCCACCAGCGTCGCGCAGCCTTCAATTCGTCCAACAGCCCGAGCTGGCCGACATCGTCGATGCGCACCAGCACGATCGGCAGGTCACCCGATATGCCCTTCGCCCACAGCACCGGCGCGCCACCCTCCCCGCGCGCGCGATCGGCGCGCCAGGAAAAATCGGTGCCGACCAGCGCGCCGGACAGTTGCCGGAAACCGCGTGCAGCCGCGGCGTCGATGCCGAGCGCCTGCAACGCGCGTGGCGCCGCGACGCGTGCCCGCGCGAACACGGCAGCGCACGCATCCGGCGTCAGATAACGGCGGATCAGTGCCAGCACATCCTCGCGTGATGCAGCCGCCGCGGTCACGAACGCCGCGCGGCGTATCTCGCCGGCGCCGACCACCATGGACGCACGCAGGCTGAAAACCGGGTCCAGTACCGTGCCGACCGTCCCGGACAGTCGCTGCCCGTCCCCCAGTGCGGCGGGCCTGGCCAGCGATCCATCGCGCCCGATGAAGCGCGCGCGATCGGTCTCGCATTCGCGTTGCGCCGATTCGGCGCCGTCGACCACCAGCGCGTGCGCCGCCCACACGTCCGGCTCGGAAGGATCCTTCTTGCGCCGCCACGCCAGCAACACGCCACTTTCGATGGCGGTCTCAACGAACATCTTCGAGTACGCCGGGTGCGCGTCGTCGGCGCGCGCCGAACCGAGCACCAGTTCCTCGTACGAGGTGAGTTCGATTTCGCGTTCGACCGGCCCGTCGTTGCGCAACCCGATGCCGCGCACCTCGATCGGATACCCGGGATCGACCGCGATTTCGAGCGTGCTCGTGATGCGACCGTCACAACGCGCCGCGCGCAGTATCGCCTCGTCGCGCCACACGCGGGTCGCGCCGCCGCACGGCGCCGCGGCGGCTGACCACGTCATGCCGTTTGCGACGTCGCGCACGTACACGTAACCGCCCGCCTGCGCGTCGCCGTCCGCGGGATGCCAGCGGGTGATCGCGAGACCGTTCCAGCGGCTGCATCCCGAGCCCGCGGCAGTCACGACGACGCTGTAACCGCCGCAGCCGAGCAGATGGACGTTTCCGGCGGGTGTTCGGGGCGAGGCAGGCATGATCGGGGCGTCGCTCAAGCGTGCGCGATCGCACAACATCCCTCAATATGCGCGGCGGCGGCTCAATGATTCGTGAAGGCAGCGAAACGTTCACGCGGCCCCGCGCACCATGGCAACCTTGCCGGCCACGGCACCGCAAACCTCGGAACAAACCTCAGAAGGAGAACGCCATGCAACTCGGAATGATCGGCCTCGGCAAGATGGGGAACTTCATGGCGCAACGCCTGATGCAGGCGGGCCACGACGTCGTCGGCTTCGATCCCAGCGGTGACGCCCGCGGCAAGCTGGCGGATGCGGGCGGCAACGCAGTTGATTCGCTCGACAAGCTGGTCACGGCGCTGAAGGCGCCGCGCGCTGTATGGGTGATGGTGCCGTCCGGCAAGGTCACCGACGAAACGGTCGCGGCGCTCGCCGGCAAGCTCGGCAAGGGCGACGTCGTGATCGACGGCGGCAACTCCAACTACAAGGACGACCAGCGTCACGCGGCGTCGCTGGCGGGCAAGGGCATCGACTTCGTCGATTGCGGCACCAGCGGCGGCGTGTGGGGCCTGAAGGAAGGCTACAGCATGATGGTGGGCGGCGATTCGGCGGTGGTCGACCGGCTGAAGCCGATCTTCGAGGCCCTGGCGCCCGGCAAGGACAAGGGCTGGGGGCACGTTGGCCCGGTCGGTTCCGGTCACTTCGTGAAGATGGTCCACAACGGCATCGAATACGGAATGATGCAGGCGTACGCGGAAGGCTTTTCGATCTTCAAGCACAAGGACGAGTTCAAGCTGGACCTCGCGCAGATTGCGGAGATCTGGCGTTACGGCTCGGTGGTCCGCTCGTGGCTGCTCGACCTCACTGCCGATGCACTGAAGCGCGATCCGGAGATGCACGATATCGAGCCGTACGTGGTCGATTCCGGGGAGGGCCGCTGGACGGTTGCCGAAGCCATCGACCTCGACGTCCCGGCGCCCATCATCACCGGGGCGCTGATCGAGCGCCTGCGCTCGCGTGATGCCGATTCGTTCACGGACAAGCTGCTGTCGGCGATGCGCAACGAATTCGGCGGCCACGCGATGAAGAAGGCGTAACCGGCGTGCCGACGCAGGTCGTGCGCTGGCACGAGTTCGACGACACCGCGACGCTGCAGGCGGGCGCACTGGCGCGGGTGCTGGCGGCGGCTGGCACGGCCATCGCGCAACACGGCGCCTTCGACATCGTGCTCGCGGGCGGCAACACGCCACGGAAGCTGTATCGCGCGCTGCGGGGCGCCAGCGCCGACTGGCGCCGCTGGCACGCCTGGTTCGGCGACGAGCGTTGCGCGGCGCCCGATGATCCGGAACGCAACAGCCGGATGGCACGCGACGAGTGGCTGGACCACGTTCCGATTCCGGCTGCAAACGTGCACGCGATTCCCGCCGAGCTCGGCGCGCGCGAGGCCGCCGCCCGCTACGCGCGCGAGTTGCGTGGTACCGATGCGTTCGATCTGGTGCTGCTGGGACTCGGCGAAGACGGCCACACCGCCAGCCTGTTTCCCGGCCACGACTGGGGCGTCGCGGCCGATTCACCGACTGCGCTCTCGATTTTCGACGCACCCAAACCGCCGCCGGAGCGCGTGTCGCTGAGCGCGACGCGTCTGTCCGACGCGTGCCACGTGCTGTTCCTCGTGGAAGGCGCCGGCAAGCGCGACGCGGTCACGCGCTGGAAGCGCGGCGAAGTGATTCCCGCCGCGGCCATCACGCCGGAATCCGGTGTCGACG
>JBOHYX010000013.1:0-17226 GCA_050738115.1 Rhodanobacteraceae bacterium | reverse complement strand
GGCCGCAACGACGACCTGCGCGCCCGCGTCGATGCCCTGCAGCGCTTCCGTGACGGCGGCGCGCGCGCGGTACGCGAGGCCGATGCCGGGGCGTTGGCCGCGATCGAACAGGCCGCCCGCGGCTGGCGCCGACGGCTCGGCGTACGCCACGCCGCGAGTGGCGTGCCGGATGCGCTTGCCATCGGCAACCTGCTGCTGCACGCGTTCCCCGACCGCGTCGCGAAGCAGGACGCGAAGGATCCCCGGCGCTACCTGCTCGCCAACGGGCGCGGCACGCGCCTCGATGCCGCATCGACACTGTTCGCAGAACCCTGGCTCGTCGTGAGCGAGGCGCGCTTCGACGAGCGCGACAGCCTGGTCCTCACCGCCGCGCCGTTCGACCCGGCGCTGCTGGAACGCGACTACCCGCAACGCATTCAGCGCGCGCGCGCGGTGCGGATGAATGTGCACGACACCATCGAAGCCTTCGAGGAACGCCGCTTCGACGCAATCGTGCTCGAATGCCGCGGCGTACCCGCCGGTACGGACGAGGCCCTGCCTGCCCTGCTCGCGACGATCCGCGCGCGCGGCATCGCCATGCTGCCGTGGAGCGAATCCGCCACGCGCCTGCGCGCACGCATCGGCTGGCTGCGGCGCGTGCTGCCGGGTGCGGGCCTGCCGGATATCTCGGACCACGCGCTCGTCACTTCGCTGGAAAGCTGGCTCGCGCCAGCCCTCCTGAACACGCGCAAGCTCAGCGCGTTGTCGCCGGCGCAATTGTCGGACGCATTCGCCACGCACCTCGCGTGGGCGCAACGCCAGTTGCTGGACGGGGCCGCGCCCGACGCCATCGCGGTGCCGAGCGGCCGCATGCGCAAACTCGACTATCCGCTCGACGTAGCGGCGGACGCCGCCGCGCCGGCGCCGGCGCTCGCGGTGAAACTGCAGGAACTGTTCGGGCTTGCCGAGACGCCCCGCATCGCCCACGGCCGCGTGCCGGTCACCCTGCACTTGTTGTCGCCCGCCGGCCGGCCGATCCAGGTGACGCAGGACCTGCGCGGCTTCTGGGAGCGCACCTACCCCGACGTGAAGAAGGACCTGAAGGGGCGCTATCCGCGCCATCCGTGGCCCGATGATCCGTGGAACGCGACTCCCACCCATCGTGCGAAGCCGCGCAAGTGACCGGCGCGCCACGGATGGCGCCGGCACCAGAGACGAGGCCGCGCGACCGGTAGGAGCGAGCCTGCTCGCGACCAGCGCCGCCGGTGCGTTGTGGCCCTGGTCGCGCGCGAGGCGAGCTCCTACCGTGAACTGTCCACCGGCTGCCACGACGCCGGGCCGACCGCGTCGCCCTCGAAACCTCCGGACAGGCTCGGGTAACGTTCGTTCACGGGTTTGCCATCGGCATCAAGTTTCGGTGAACGCGCGAAGCTGCCGGCGTAACCCGGAAACTCGACCGGGCTTTCCCAGCCATCCGCGCTCACCGCCGACACCCCGAAGAACCAGTCGTCGAGGATCACGTTCTTCACCACGACGGAATCCGCGCCGCCCGCGTCCTGCACGTGCTGCCATTGCGGCGCGGTGGTCTCGCGCCACCCTGCATTGTAGGTTTCGGCGCCCGGCGACGACTGCCACGACAGCGTGGTGTCGTAGGCGACCGCGCCCTTGACCGCAAGCTCGGACGGTGGCGGCGGCGCCATCGCGAGCGAGGCCATCGTGATCGCGTCGAGCCGGGTCACGTTTGCGAGGTAGTCGAAATCCACCCCCGAAATCACGTCGCCGTAGTGCACACCGTCTTCGACCCTGACGTTCTGGTGCTGTCGGTCGTAGTCCTCGGCCGATTCGGACAGGCGCAACGCGGGATAGCCCTGTTGCAGGAACGGCACCTGGTCGCCGGAACGCCCCCCGCGGTCGATCCTGGAGATCATGCGTACGTGGAAGTCCTCGAGGTACTGCTCAGCCAGCGTCTGCATGTAGCGGGCGATGTTGCGCGAAGGCGAATCCACGCCGCCGCCGTGGAAGCGGCGATACGCGGCCTGCGCGGGCGTCTCGTGGGCCTTGGTGCCTTCGGAAAACACCCGGATGGTGTGCGGGTCGTACACGCCGTTGCCGCCGTGGTCGTTGCCGACCATGTCGTTGTTGAGCTCGGCCTCGACGTTCCAGCCGTGATCGGCCGCGTACTGCGCGATGATCTTGCCACCGTAGAGCCCCTGCTCCTCGCCGGAATCGGCCGAATACACCAGCGTCGCCGGGAACTTGTATTGCGAGAGCACGCGCGCGGTTTCGATCAGGGCCGCGACGCCGGCGGCATCGTCGTTGGCGCCCGGCGAATCGCCCGTGGCATCCATCACGTCACTGCGGCGCGAATCGAGGTGCGCGGTCATCACGATCACGCGATTGGGATCGCGGTTGCCGCGCTGGATCGCGACCACGTCCATCACTTCGGCGCCGGCCTTCGGCATCCGCGGACCGGTGAACGCCTGGGCGGGCTTCACGATCTCGAGGCAGCCGTCGCAGCCTTTCGAGATGGCCTCGAACTGTGCCGCGACCCAGCGCCGCGCCGCGCCGATCCCGCGGGTGTCCGACGTCGTGGTCGAGAGCGTATGGCGGGTGCCGAAACCGACCAGCGCCACGTCGGTCGCGTGCAGGTTGGATGCCTTCACCGCGCCCGCGATCGCGTGCAGCTCGGCATGCGTGTTGAGCGGCGGCGGCGCCGCAACGGCGGTGGCGGCCACCAGCGTTCCCGCAACGAACGCGGACATCAGGCGAAGCTGCGGCATGGCGGATCCCTCTGACAAAGCGTTCGAGCGTAGCGGGCGGCGATTGCCGGCGCACGTGGCGGCGATCAGTGCTGCGAGGCCGCCACGACCAGCGCGGCGCGCCACGCGGCCATCCGGTGATCGCCGGACATGAAATACGGCCAGGTCCGGAACGGCGCCACGCTCCTGGGTTCGGCGCTGCGGTCGCTGGTCAGGAGGACCCCGTCCGGATGGTTGCGGCACCAGGCCAGCACCTCGTCGCGCCGGATCCAAGGCAGCGGCTGGTGCAGGCGTCCGGTATAGCCGAACAGGCCGTTGTGCCATTCGACGTGGACGATCGGCACCCGCGCCGCAAGCTCCTGGCGCACGAAGGCGGCTTCGGGTTCCACGTCGAGCGCCGGCAGGAACGCAAGCGAGCCCGCCAGCAATCCCGCGGACACCAGCGCAGTCGCCGACAGCGCGAGACCGCGAGCATCGCGACCCCACGCAACCCACACGCCGATCGCGACGATGAGCGCGACCAGCGCGAGCCCCGCCACCTCGCGGGCGGGCGGATAGCCGAACTCGCGCGCCGCAAGCCAGGGCAGCGCCACGATCCCCGCGCCGACCAGCAACGCCAGCAGGCCGAAGAGAAGCGGCCGCAGGCGCGCTCCGCGTTGCTGCAGCAACCACGCACCAGCGAGCGCCCACGCCGGGAGCAGCGGCAGCAGGTAATGGATCTGCTTGCCGCTGATCGCCGAGAACGCGATGAAGGGCGGCACCCACCAGCACCATACGAAACGGCCGAACCGGCCCCGCCACAATCCGGCCCACGCCGTACCGGGCGCGCGCAAAACCAGCAGCCACGGCAGCAGCAGCACCGGCACCAGCGGCAGGTACCACCACACCGGTCGGTTGTGCGCGAAGCTGTGGTCGATGCGCCCGGTGACCTTGTCGATCAATGGATGCCAGTAGGTCGGCCCGGCGTACAGCGCGGCGGGCACGAGCCACGCGAGGGTGATCGCGACCCCGATCAGGAGTCCCGCCAGCAACGCGAAATACCAGCGCGCCTTGCGCGCGTGCGCGGTCGTGCTCCACAGCGGCGCCAGCACCGCCACGGCGACGACGTGCAGCAGCATCACCGGGCCCTTGGCGAGGATGCCGAGACCGATCATCGCCCCCAGCCATCCGATTCCGCGCGCCCATCTGGCCGCATCGAGATCGAGCAACGCGTGCAATGCACCCAGCACGCATAGCGAGAGCAGCAGGTCGAACATGATCGCCGTGCTGAAGATCGCGAAGCCGAGGCACCCTGCCAGCACCCACATCGCGAGATCCGCGCCGCGCGCATCCATGCCCAGCCGCGCCGCGAGCCGGCGCAGCGTCAGCAGCATGCCGACCGCGACGATGAGCGCCTCGAGGCGGGCGACCCAGGTGTGCACGCCGACGATTTTCCAGCCGCCCGCGATCAGCCAGAACAGCAGCGGCGACTTGTCCGAATACCACGCGCCGTTGACGGTCGGCACCAGCCACTGACCGGAGTTGTACATCTCCCACGCGGCGGTGAGATAGCGCGTTTCATCGATCGGGATCGGCGGCAGCGCGAGCACCAGCGGCAACAGCAGCACGCCCCACACGGCCAGCCATGCCCACTCGGGAACGCGGGCGGGTGCGCCCGCGGGAGACTTGCCGATGCTCATCGCTGGGCAGGATAGAGGCGCGTGCGCCCGAGCCACGAAAACCCTCCCCCAACAATGAAGCCGTTGGGGGAGAGGAAGCAATGCACTCAGTGGCGCTTGTGTGCCTGGCGGCGTGCGGGATCGGCCGGCTCGCCCTTCTTGCCGAAGTCCTCCATCAGCGTCTTCATGTCCTCGGCGTGTTCCTCCTCCTGGGCGAGGATACTTTCGAGCATGCGCTTGGTGGTGGTGTCGTGATCGCCCACGTAATTGATGATCTGCCGGTAGCTGTCGATCGCGATCCGTTCGGCCACGAGGTTTTCCTCGATCATCGCCGGCAGGTCGTCGGGCACGATGAATTCGGCGTGACTGCGCGAGGACAACCCATCAGGCTCGAAATTCGGCTTGCCATCGAGCTGGGTGATCCGCTCGGCGATCATGTCGGCGTGCTGCTGTTCCTCGCCAGCGTGCTCCTTGAATTCCGCCGCCACGCTCATGGCGTGGATGCCGGAGGCGAGATAGAAGTGCGCCTTGTAGCGCAGCACGCAGATGATCTCGGTCGCCAGCGCCTCGTTGAGCAGCTTCAACACCGTCTCGCGGTCAAGTGTGTAACTGCCGGTGATGGCACCGCGCTGCATGTGCTCGCGCGCGCGCTTGCGGATCGTCTGGATGTCGGTGAGGAACGGTTTGTCCTGGGCAGCCATGCGTCTTCCTCCGTGCGGTTGAACCTTCGAGTGTACGCGCGCGACGTAGCGTGCGGGTGAACGCCACGGGAGAGGAGACGGCGAGACGGGGAGACGGTTGTTGCAAGCCTGCTCTGTGTCTGCTCTTTTCAGCGAGCGCAGCGAGCGGCCGTCTCCCGTCTCAGCGCGGCGCGTATGCGCGGAGGAAGAAATCGACCGTTGCTTCGAGGTGTGCTTCGGTTTCCTCCAGCGTGGGCTGCCCGCAGCCCAGCATCATGCGCGTGTGGTGTTCGCCCTTGAGCAGCGCGAAGAACTGGCTGGCCGCACGGCGGGTGTCAGCGATGTCGAGCTGGCGCGCCGCGACTTCCTTTTGCAGCAGCGCCGCGAGTGCTGCCTGCACCTGCACGGGACCCGCTTCCCAGAACAACTTGGCGAGCTTGGGCGACTGCCGGGAGCTTGCGACCAGCGTCCGGTGCATGCCGAGCGCACCTTCGCTCATCATCAGGCTGAAGAATGCACGCGCGATCCCGAGCAACTGGCCGCGCACCGGCGCATGCACGTCGACTTCGTAGATCGTGGCCGGCAGCAGCCGCTCGCACTTGCAGCGGACGGATTCGACGAACAGCGCCTCCTTGCCGCCGAAATGGCTGTACACGGTGAGCTTGGATACGCCGGCCTCGGCGGCGACCGCGTCCATGCTTGTGCCCTCGAAGCCGTTCTCCGGAAACAGGCGCACGGCCGCCTCCAGAATCGCGGCGCGCTTTTCCAGATCCTTCGGCCGCCCGGGGCCATTGCAACGGTCAACTGAAACACCCATGCCTGCTGCGGTCATCCTCCGGCTATTTGGAACTTGGGACTATTATTATACGAATGAGTACATATTCGGTGCTGCCAACGCAAGCCGCGCAGACTGTCCGCGGATGTCCGCGGGAGTGTCCGCGGACACCCCCGGACAGCAGGACGCTCTCGCAAGTACATGATTCACAAGGACGGTTACCGAAACGGCCGGTGGCACGGATTATGCCCTGACTGATCGGTGCCGCGGATGACCGCCGTCACGAACGGGCGGTGACTTCCGGCACTTCGGCGGCGCTGCGCGAGCCCGCAGGCTGTACGCGTTGCCCGCGCCGACACGCACACCTAAGCTTTGCGGCCTTTGCCGGTGGATGGAACGACGACTCGCATGAACACGAATCCCGAACTGACGGCCGCGCGCCGCAACATGGTCGAAAGCCAGGTGCGGCCGTGGGAAGTCCTCGACGCCCGTGTGCTCGAAGTGCTGGCGGCGTTGCCCCGTGAAGCGTTCGTGCCCAAGCCGCACGAGGCACTCGCGTATGCCGACGTCAGCCTGCCCATCGGGTACGGCGAGGTGATGCTGAAGCCGGTGGTGGAAGGCCGGATCCTGCAGGCCGTGCTGCCCGTTGCGACCGAACACGTGCTCGAAATCGGCACCGGCACCGGGTATTTCGCGGCGTGCCTTGCGCGACTGTGCGCGCAGGTCACCAGCATCGATCGGCGCGCGGAATTCGTCGAGGCAGCGCGCGCCCGGCTTGCGGCCCAGGCGATCGGCAACGTCGAGTGTTGCGAAGCGGACGCACTCGCCGGCTACGCCCCCGACCGGAAGTACGCGGCGATCGTCGTCACCGGCGCGGTCGCGAACCTCCCGGCGGCCTTCGGCGACTGGCTCACGCCCGCCGGCCGGATGTTCGTGATCCGCGGCCTTGAGCCCGCGATGCAGGCGGTGCTGCTGCAGCGCGCCGCCGATGGCGGCTGGATCGAGGATCGCCTGTTCGAAACCGATGTGCCCTATCTTGCCGGCGCCGAAGCCGCGCCGGAATTTCGTTTCTAAGCTGCCGATCGCTACCCCAACGCGCAGCCCAAGGATTGCTCCGCATGACTTTCCGTCCCGTGTCCCGCCGCCCCCCCGCACTTCGCGCCTGCGCCATCGCCATCGTCGCGGCGCTGGGTCTCGCCAGCGCGGCTTCGGCGCACGCCGAGGATCTGATGGACATCTACCGGCAGGCGCTGCAGCAGGATCCCGTGCTGATGCAGGCGGAAGCCCAGCACCGCATCGGCGAGGCGGGGGTGGGGATATCCCGCGCGCCGCTGCTGCCGCAGATCAGCGGCAGTGCGACCTTCAACGACAGCCACGGCACCCAGACCAACTCGCAATTGATCGATACGCCGAGCGGCCCGGTGTTCCAGGGCACCACCGGCAGCAGCAGCGGGCGCTCGCGCACCAATTCGGTCGGGCTCAACCAGGTGCTGTTCGATCTGGGCAAGTTCGCGACCTGGCGCGCCAGCAAGGCCAGTGCCCGCGCGACCGCGGCGCAGCTCGAGTCGGCCGAGCAGAACCTGATCCTGCGCGTGGCAACCGCGTACTTCCAGGTGCTGACCGACGAGGATCAGTTGCGCTTCGCCAAGGCCAACGAAAAGGCCCTGGCCAAGCAGTACGACCAGGCCCAGGCCGAGTTCGACGTGGGCCTTGCCGCGATCACCGACGCCCTGTCCGCGAAGGCGGCGATGGCCGCGGCGGCGGCAACCGTGATCCAGGACGAAACCGTCCTGTTCAACGACCGCGAGGCGCTGGCCCAGATCACCGGCCAGGTGCCGAAGAACCTCAAGATCCTGACCGCCAACCTGCCCCTGAAGGAACCCGCGCCCAACAACATCGACGCTTGGGTGAAGACGGCGCTGGCCAGCAACCCATCCCTGCAGGCGCAACGCGACCAGGTCGAAGCCTCGCAGCACGACGTTACCGCCGCGCGCGCGGGCCGGTTGCCGACGCTGGGCGCATCGATCAGCTATTCGCGCAATCCGTCGTGGCAGGGACCGGGCCTGGTCAGTTCCAGCAACGTGCCCAGCGGGTTCGAAAACGTGCTGCGCGCGGACAGTCGCACCACCGACACCACCGTCGGACTGGTGCTGACCGTCCCGCTGTTTGCCGGCGGCGGCATCCAGGCGCAGATCCAGCAGGCGGTCGCCCAGCGCGACAACGCCAACGACGTGCTGGTGCAGGACCAGCGCCAGATCGTCGCGACCACGCGCAACGCGTTCAACTCGATCCAGGCCGGCATCAGCCAGGTCGATGCGCAGAAGGAAGCCGTGGTGTCCGCGCAAAAGGCGCTGGATGCGACCCAGGCAGGCTTCGAGGTCGGCACCCAGACCATCGTCGACGTGCTGCTCGCGCAGCAGACGTTGTTCCAGGCGCAAAGCAGCTACTCGCAGGCGCGCCACGCCTACGTGATCAACCGGCTCGACCTCGAGTTCGCCGCCGGCACGCTGTCCGTTAACGACCTCGAGGCCGTCAACGCGTTGTTGCGCTAGCCGACAAGTCTTCGTTCCGATAGCGCGCGCGCGCGAACACCCGGCCCAGCAACACCATCGTCCGGCGTACGGCGCCGCGCTCGCGGACGCAGACGGCGTGCGCCGCTTCACCCATCCGCGCCAGTAACCCGGGATCACGCAGCAATTCCTGCACCGCCAGGCCGAGTTCGCGCGCCGACGTGATCCGGCGCGCACCGCCAGCTTCGATCATGGTGCGGGTGATTTCCTCGAAGTTGAACGTGCAGGGCCCGACCAGCACAGGCTTTGACAACGCCGCCGGTTCCAGCACGTTGTGCCCGCCGATGGGAACCAGCGAACCCGCAACGAAGGCGAGATCGCAGGCCGCGAAGTAGGGCATCAACACGCCCATCGCGTCGATCACCAGGCACTGCGTATCCGGACCGGCATCGCCCGCGCCGTGCGTCGCCACCGCGAAGCCGAGATTGCGCGCCGCCTGCTCGACCGCGCGGAACCGCTCGGGGTGGCGCGTGGCGATGAGCAGCAGCGCGTCGGGCATCCGCGCGAGGACGGCAAGGTGCGCCTCGAACGCCGCCAGTTCCTCGCCCTCGTGGGTGCTGGCCGCGATCCAGACCGGCCGCGCGTCGCCCCACTGCGAGCGCAACTCCGCGCCACGCTGGCGCGCGCCCGTGGGCAGCGGCATGTCGTACTTGAGGTTGCCCGAGACGCGGACCCGTGCCGGATCGGCCCCCAGCAGGCGATAACGACGCGCGTCGGCGTGCGATTGCGCGGCAATGAGCGCGACGTTGGCGAGCGCCCGCTGTACCAGCGGGCGGATCGGCCGGTATCCCTTCAGCGAGCGTTGCGACAGTCGCGCATTGACCACCGCCAGCGGAATCGCGCGGCGCCCGCAATGGTGGAACAGGTTTGGCCAGATCTCGGTCTCCATCACCACCGCGAGCGCGGGGCGCGTCCGGTCGAGGAACCGCGTCACCGCACGCGGCAGGTCGTAGGGCAGGTACACGTGGAACACGCCTTCGCCGAACAGCGCGCGCACCCGTTCGGAGCCCGTCGGTGTCACGGTGGTCACGACCATCGGGCGCGGCGCGTAGCGCCGCCGCAGCGCGGCGATGAGCGGCAGCGCGGCGTTGACCTCGCCGACCGACACCGCGTGCACCCAGATGCAATCGTTGAGGCCCGGGTCGGGGAACCGTCCGAAGCGTTCGCGCCAGCGCCTGAAGTAGCCGCGGTAGCGGAACCCACGCGCAAACAACCGCCACACGATGATCGGCGTGGCGAGATACATGGCGACGGTATAGAGGAATCGCAGCATCGAGGAAACCGTAGCCGGCAGCGGGCGAGTATAACTTTCGCGCGGTGCTTGGCCCTTCCCGGGCGCGAAAGCGACCGTCGCCCGTTCTTTCCGCGCGGTGCATCTCGTCGCCCCTGCTGGTTCGACATCCCCGTCCGTTTCCGCGAGGCGGGCGGAAAAAGACAGGGATGTCGAAGCATCGGCCGCGATGCAACACGAGACGTGCCGGCAACGTCGGGCGTATCCGTCGAGCGACCGCTCACGCCGCGTCAAATCAGCCGTGCGGCGGTCAGCTCGCTCTTGAGGTACGCGTAGTAGATCGGCGCGGCGACCACCCCCGGCAGCCCGAATGCGGCTTCCATCACCAGCATCGCGAGCAGGATTTCCCACGCCCGCGCGTGGATGCGATGGCCGACGATCCTCGCGTTGAGGAAATACTCGAGCTTGTGCACCAGGATCAGGAAAATGAGCGCCGCGACGGCCACCCACAGCGACACGGACAGCCCGACGATCACGATCAGGGTGTTGGAAATCAGGTTGCCGAGCACCGGCAGCAGGCCGACGATGAAGGTGATCACGACCAGGGTCTTGGCCAGCGGCAGGTGCACGCCCGCGAGTGGCAGCACCACCAGCAGGAAAATCCCGGTGAGCAGCGTGTTCAGCGCCGAAATGCGTGCCTGCGCGAACGCGATGTCGTGGAACGCGTGGGTGAAGCGCGCGCAGCGCGCGCCCAGCTCGCGGTGCAGCGGGCCTTCATCGGACTGCGCGCCCGCGTGGGTCAGCGCCACCAGCGCGCCAAGCGCAAGCCCGACCAGGATGCCTCCGAACACGTGCAGGGTCTCGCGCCCAGCGAGACGCAGTTGCGCGGCATGCTCGCGCGCGAGATGCGTGGCGGTGGAACGGAAATCCTCGGCGCTGACCGGCAGATAGGCAACGACCCAGGCGGGCAATTGGGTGCGGGCGCGGTCGATCACCGGCATCATGCGGTCGAACAGGGTGTCGGGATCGCCGAGTTCGGCGCGGAAGAAGCCGACCGCGGCGAAAATCGCGAGCGCCAGCAGGCCCGCCACCAACACCGCCAGCACGCCCACCACCAGTTGCCGTGCCCAGCCGCCCGGCCATTTGCGTTCCAGCAGCGGCGCGAGCGCGTCGACCACCGCGTACACGACGAGCCCCGCGATCAACGCGGCCAGCACGTGCAGGAACATCACCAGCAGCGCGACCGCCGCCGCGACATAACTGGCAAGCGCGGTATGGCGCGCGGCGAAGGCGAATGGACGCGGTCGCTCGTTCATGGCGGCCGAGTCTGGCAGGGAGATGCATCAAGCTCCAGTGTCGAGAGTGGCCACTGCGATCGTCCTGATCGCCGCATCAGCGGGCGCACCGGAATCCGCTGCCCTCTGTCATTCCGACGCATCAGAACGGCCGCCCCCAACGAGAAACAACTCGCCCGCGGTTCAATTTTTACCTCGTCATTCCGGGGCCGCCGCCAGGCTTCATCGGCGCGCAACCCGGAATCCAGGTCTTCCGTGTCGCCGAGCAACGGCTGGATTCCGGGTTCGACCCGCTGTGAAGCTGCGGGTCGCCCCGGAATGACGATTTCAAGCTTCTTCGCGCCTGTCTGCCCGCGTGCGGGACCGAGAAGCTGATTCTTCACAACAGCCGCTCCGGGACAGCTTCCCGCTAAAATTGCGCAATTCCGCCGGGCGAGGAACTGCGATGCCTGCACGCCACGACGCCATCCCCGCCCGCGAGCGTCTGATCTTCGCGCTGGACGTGCCGCATCGCGGCGACGCCGTCGCGTGGATGGACCGGCTCGGCGATGCGGTGTCGTTCTACAAGATCGGCCTCGAGCTCCTGAGCGGCGGCGAGTACTTCCCCGTGCTGGACGAGCTCGCCCGGCGCGGCAAGCGGATTTTCACGGACCTGAAGTTCCACGACGTCCCCGCCACGGTCGCGGGTGCGGTGCGCGGGCTCGCGCAACGACCGGTCGACTTCGCGACGGTCCATTGCGACAGCCACGCGATGCTGGAAGCCGCGGTCGCGGCGAAGGGAAACGTCAAGCTGCTCGCGGTGACGGTGCTGACCAGCAACGACGCCGCGGATCTCGCCGCGCTCGGCGTCGAAGTCGATCCGGCCGAGGTCGTGATCCGGCGCGCACGCCTCGCGCAGACTGCAGGCATCGACGGCGTGGTGTGCGCGGGCGCCGACCTCCCGCGCCTGCGGGCGGCGCTGGGGCCGCACCTGCTGACGGTGTGCCCCGGCATCCGCCCGGCCGGACCATCCGGGGATGACCAGAAGCGCACCGTCGACGTGCCCACCGCGTTCGCACAGGGCGCGGACTACATCGTGGTCGGGCGGCCGATCCGCCACGCGCCCGACCCGCGGGCCGCCGCCGCGGCGATCGTGGCACAGATCACGGAGGCGCTCGCGTAAGCTTGCGCCGCGCATGCGCCCTCGCCACACTGCCGCGCATGCCCGCATCGACCCCGTATCGGCCAAGCCGTGGGCACGCCTTCGCGGCTGCCCTGACGTTCGCCTGCGCGGTGGGACTCGCGGCATGCCAGCACGCGCCGCCGCCGCCCACCAACGCCACGCCGGACAAGGCGGTCGCGACCAGCCTGCGCCTCACCGCGGCCGGCGATTTCGACGCCCTGATGCGCAACCGCCTGCCGCCCGCGGACTACCGCGAATGGCGTGCCGAATGGAACGAGGCGCACGCGCATCCAGTGTCGGCATCGATCGCGCAGCACGACCAGTTCGCGAAGATCATGAAGATGCTGACCGAACCCGGCGCCGAGGCCAAACTCGCCAAGCGCCTGCAACCCGAGCTCGCGAAGCTGCGCGGTGGCAAGAACGGCTTGCCCATCTTCAGCGGCATCCTGGAGGCCGCCGGCAGGCAGATGATCGCGGCCTCGCCGCAGCTCGGCCCCGCGCAGCGGACGCTGGCCACGCAGGGCCTGGATGCGCTGGTCGCGTGGGCCAGCACCACCGACTTCAGCAATCCAAAAAAGGCCCGCAAGGCCATCGACCTCGTGTGCGCCGCGGCGCGCCAGCTGCACGTCGCAACGCTCGACCAGTGGCGTGCGCTCGACTACGCGGACACGATGAAGAACTACCAGATCATCTGGGGTGGCCTCGAAGGCGTCCTCGACATCTACGGACTCGACCTGGCCGACAGCCTGGACCATGCCAGGGTGGCGACCAGGTCCGACGAGGGCAGCCACGCCACCGTGAAGCTTGAGGTCGACTTTGCGGGCCGTCCGCTGGGCACGACCTGGCCGATGGTCAAGCAGGATGACCACTGGTACGACACCGCGCTGCTGACGGCGTGGCGCAAGGTGCACCCGCCCGCGGCCGCCACCACCGCCACGACGGCAACGAGCGCTGCGGCACCCGCCAGCGCGGAGAACACGCAGCATGCGGGCGCCGCGAGCGCACCCGCGACGTCCGCGCGACCGGCGCCACCGCCTACCGCTGCATCCTCCGGGCGTCCACCTGCGTCCTCGGGCGCCGCCCGGGGCTGATGCATGACCTTCGTCTGGCGCGACGCGGCCGGTCGGCGGTCACGCCGGCGCCACGCAAGCGCGGCGTGCCGATGTGGGAGAATTCCCATTGGCGCCCGTCACCCATCCTCGAGACCCGCCGCAGCGACCTGATGGCCCACGTGATGCCCGAAACCCTGTCCCGCGACGCCTTGGTGCACGCGAGTTGGTGGCGCGCGCTGTGGGGCGCGCTGCTGGGCCCGTGGATCAAGATCAAGCGTGATCCGGCCGAGCCGGTGACGCTGCTGGTACCCGACACGTCGGTCGTGTATGTGATCGAGCGCAACGGGTTTTCGGACAGTCTGATCCTCGAGCGCGCCTGCCGCGAAGCCGGGATGCCGAGCCCGCTGGCGCTGGTGCCGGGGCTCGGCCGGCGGCGCCGCGCGATGTTTGCGCTGCGCAGTACCGGCGGCTGGTTCCAGCGCAGTGGCCGCTCGCGCGCGGCGCTCGGCACGATCCGGCAACTGCTGCGGATGCTGGAAGCCGCGCCCGATCGCAACGTGCAACTCATGCCGGTCGCGATCTACGTGGGCCGCGCGCCCAACCGGCAATCGGGCTGGTTCAGCGTGCTGTTCTCGGAGAACTGGGCGGTGGTGGGCCACTTCCGGCGCCTGCTCGCGCTGCTGTTGAACGGGCGCGACACGATCGTGCGGTTCTCGCCGCCGATTTCGCTCAACGACCTGCGCGTCGAATCCGCCGACGAACGCATCGAGCGGCTCCAACGCAAGCTTGCGCGGGTGTTGCGCGTGCACTTCCGGCGCGTGCGCACCGCCGTGATCGGACCCGACCTCTCGCACCGGCGCACCGTGGTCGACTCGGTACTGAACGCCGAGGCGGTGCGCGCCCAGATCGCCGCGACCGCGGCGAGGGCAAACGTTCCCTACGCCAAGGCGTGGCAGCAGGCGCGCAAATTGATGAACGAGATCGCGGCGGACTATTCGCCGCCGTTCGTGCGTTCGGCCTCGTTCATGCTCGCGAACTTCTGGAACAAGCTGTACGACGGCATCGCGATGCACCACTTCGACACCCTGCGCGCGATCGCGCCGGGCCACGAGGTGATCTACGTCCCCTGCCACCGCAGCCACGCCGACTACGTGCTGCTGTCGTTCCAGCTCCACCAGAGCGGTGTGGTGGTGCCGCACATCGCGGCCGGCGTCAACCTCAACCTGCCCGTCCTCGGTACCTTCCTGCGCAAGGGCGGCGCTTTCTTCCTGCGCCGCAGCTTCAAGGGCAATGTCCTGTACTCGGTGATCTTCAAGGAGTACATGGCACAACTGCTCGACCGCGGCGTCCCCATCGAGTACTTCATCGAAGGCAGTCGTTCGCGCACGGGCCGCCTGATGGCGCCGCGCTTCGGGCTGCTGTCGATGACGGTGCGCGCCTATCTGCGCGCGCCACGCCGGCCGGTGCTGTTCCAGCCGGTCTATATCGGCTACGAAAAGCTGATGGAAGGACGCGCCTACATCGGCGAGCTGTCGGGCCAGAAAAAGGAAAAGGAATCCTGGCTGGGCCTGTTGCGCGGCGGCCGCAGGGCGCTCCGCCAGCGTTACGGGCGGGTGACGCTCAACTTCGGCGAACCCATCGAATTGAACGGGCTGCTGGACGCGGCAAACCCCGACTGGCGCACGATCGGCGACAACCAGGACAGCAAGCCGGAATGGCTCAACCGCGTGCTGGATGACCTGGGCGAAAAAATCCAGGTCAACACCAATCGCGCCGCCGACGTCAATCCGATCAACCTGATCGCGCTGGCGCTGCTGGCGTCGCCGCGCCACGCCCTGGCGGAAGCCGACCTCGTGGCACAACTCGAGCTGATGAAGGCGATCCTCACCGAGCTGCCGTATTCCGGGCGCACAACGGTGACGCCCATGGCACCCGTCGACATCATCGCCTACGCCGAGCAGATGGGCTGGATCCACCGGATCGCCCACCCGATGGGCGACGTGCTGGCGGTCGACGGCGAAAAAGCCGTGCTGCTCTCGTACTTCCGCAACAACGTGGTGCACCTGTTCGCGGCCGGCGCGTGGGTCGCGTGCTGCTTCATCAACAATCGCCGCATCGCACGCGAAACCATCATGCGGCTCGGTCGCGCGGTGTACCCATTCATCCAGTTGGAACTGTTCCTGCCGTGGGATGCCGACGGCTTCGGCGCGCGCATCGACGCGGTGATCGGGCTGCTGATCGCGCGCGGCCTGCTCGCAACCGGCGGTGACGGCCGCCTGCTGCACCAGGCCGCAGGCCACGAAGATGAAGCCTACCAACTACGCCTGCTCGCGCAGTGCCTGATGCAGGCCTTCGAACGCTATTACATCGCGGTCGCGGCGCTGGCCAAGAATGGCCCCCACACGGTGACGGCGGGGCAACTCGAAAACCTGTGCCAGCTCGCGGCACAGCGGCTGTCGCTCCTGTACCAGCAAAGCGCGCCGGAGTTCTTCGACAAGAGCCTGTTCCGCGGCTTCATCCAGAAGCTGCGCGAACGCCGCATCATCTGGACCGACGATGCCGGCAAGCTCGACTTCGACGTGGTGCTGGAAGACGTCGCCCGCGATGCGCGCCTGATCCTCGCGCGCGAGGTGCGGCAGTCGATCATGAAGATCACGCCCGAGGTGGTGGGCGCCGAGTCGGGCGGCTGACGGCCAGGCCCAATGCTTTCCCCCTCTCCATCCGGGAGAGGCGGAGCGGAGCGAACGCGCGCGTAGCGCGAGCCGGAGGCCGGGTGAGGGTACGCCTTCGCGCGCGAACCCCGGCGGCCGCGAGTGAACCCGCCGCCCATGGATGGGCGAAGGGCGTGTTCGCGGGGTGGCTTTCTGTTGGCGGTCGCCTGCAGGCAGGCTCCTACCGGAGCGGCTTTTGGTAGGAGCGCGCCTGCGCGCGACCGACCCGCCCGCCCGCGAGGCGGGCGGGAAAAAACGGGGATGTCGTCCATACAGCCGCAGAAAGGTCTGTTCAGCGCAATCTTGACGCAAGACGCGACCGCAACTCTGACCATTCGGAGGCGATGATCGAATACTCGACGCTGTCGCGGACCGTCCCGTCGTGGCGGCGTTTGTGCGCTCGCAGCACGCCATCGCGATGCGCACCCAGCCGCTCGATGGCGCGCTGCGAACGCGTGTTGAGGATGTCGGTTTCCCAGCCGACTGCAGCGCATCCCAATGCAGAAAACGCGTGCTCGATCAGCAGCAGCTTGCAGGCGGTGTTGACATACGTGTGCTGGCGGCTCGCCGCGTACCACGTGTAGCCGATCAGGACGCGCGGCACCTCGGGGACAAAATCGTAATAGCGCGTGCTGCCAACGATTGCGCCTTCGCATTTGTCGCGCACCGCGAACGCCAGCGCAGCCCCGGTCGCCTGCATCGCCAACGCGTCTTCGACATAGGCGCGCATCGCGCCGGGCGGCGGCACGTAGGTGACCCTCAGGTTCCACAGCTCGCCATCGGCGGCAGCGCGTTCCAATCCCTCGACGTGATCCAGCGTCAGCGGCTCCAGCCGCACGCGGTCGCTTTCCAGGACCGCAGGCGTCAGCGGGCTCGGCGAGGCAAGCGACTTTCCGGTCCCCGGTCCCACCCCTCATGCGTCCAGATCCGGAATCAGCTTGTTCTCGAAATACGCGATCATGTCCTTGAGCTTGAGCTTGCGTTTCTTCAGCCGGCTCAACTGCAACTGGTCGCAGGCGGGATCGCCGGCGAGCTTGGCGATGGCGGTGTCGAGGTCGCGGTGTTCCTCCCGCAACTCCGTCAGGCGCCTGACCACCGCAGCAGGATCGTTGGGCTGCATGGCGGCAGTGTAGCGCCACCCCCGGCCCGCTACACTGGCGCGTTCATGCCCTCCGCCGAACCCCTCCCCGACCGCCAGCAGACCCACGAAATCGCGCGGCTGGCCAAGCGCCTGCGGCATGCGGTCGGGCGCGCGATCGCCGACTACAACCTGATCGGGGATGGCGACCGGGTGATGGTGTGCCTGTCGGGCGGCAAGGATTCGTGGACGTTGCTGGACCTGTTGCTGTCGCTC
>JBOHYX010000012.1:0-17433 GCA_050738115.1 Rhodanobacteraceae bacterium | reverse complement strand
GGTCGCGCTGGAAATGGGCAAGATCAAGCCCGAGGGCGATGGCGAAGTGCAGGAGATGATCGACATCGCCGATTTCGCCGTCGGCCAGTCGCGGATGTTGTACGGCCTTTCGATGCACTCCGAACGGCCGGGCCATCGGATGTACGAGCAGTGGCACCCGCTCGGCCTGGTCGGCATCATCAGCGCGTTCAACTTCCCGGTCGCGGTGTGGAGCTGGAACGCGTTCATCGCCGCGGTGTGCGGCAACGTGTGCGTCTGGAAGCCGTCGCCGAAGACGCCGCTGTCGGCCATTGCCAGCGTCCGCATCTGCAACGCCGCGCTGAAGGCGGGCGGATTCCCGGAAATCCTCTATCTCTTCAACGATGCCGGCAGCGAACTGGCGAGGCAATTCGTCGACGACAAGCGCGTGCCACTGATCAGCTTCACCGGCTCGACCAGGGTCGGACGCATCGTGGGCGAGCGCGTGGCGGCAAGGCTGGGGCGCTCGATCCTCGAGATGGGCGGCAACAACGCGATCATCCTGGATCGCGCGGCCGACCTTTCGCTCGCAATTCCCGCCATCGTGTTCGGCGCGGTCGGCACCGCCGGCCAGCGCTGCACCAGCACGCGTCGGCTGTTCGTGCACGAATCAATCATCGATGACGTGCTCGGCAAGCTGCGCCACGCCTACCAGCAGGTCGAGAAGAAGATCGGCGATCCGACCCGGGCCGAAACGCTGATGGGCCCGCTCAACAGCAAACAGGCGGTCGAGGAATTTGCCACGGCGATCAAGACCGCCAAGGCCGCCGGCGCACGCGTCGTCAGCGGCGGTGGGGTGCTGCACGGCAAGGGCAACTTCGTCGAGCCGACCATCGTCACCGGCGTGCAGAATTCGGACGAGATCGTGCAGACCGAAACCTTCGCGCCGATCCTGTACGTGATGCCGTTCAAGACGCTGGACGAGGCCATCCGGATGCAGAACGACGTGCCGCAGGGGCTGTCGTCGGCGATCTTCACGCAGAGCCTCAGGGCCGCCGAGCAGTACCTGTCCGCGAACGGCTCGGATTGCGGGATCGCCAATGTCAACATCGGCACGTCCGGCGCCGAAATCGGCGGCGCGTTCGGCGGCGAAAAGGAAACCGGCGGTGGCCGCGAATCCGGCTCGGACGCCTGGAAGGCCTACATGCGCCGCCAGACCAATACCATCAACTGGTCGGATGCGTTGCCGCTGGCGCAGGGGATCAAGTTCGATATTTGACGGGATTCGGGATTCGGGATTCGGGAAGAGCGTATCAACCTCTGGTCATTCCCTGTCTCTCGATCACCATTCGCAACTGAGGTCGATGGCCAAAAACGCTCGTCATTCCGGGGCCATCGCCGGCTTCATCGGCGATGGAACCCGGAATCCAGTGTCTTCTCACCCGAAATGCAAACGCGCTGGATTCCGGGCTCTGCCCGCGGTGAAGCTGCGGGCAGCGGCGGAATGACGAGAATTGAGTGATCGCGCACTGACTGCTCCATCGCGAGCGCAACCCGGAACCCATCAACGAGGCCGTGTGATGAACACACCCTTCGACTTCACCGGTTACCGCGTCGCCGTCGCCGGCGGCAGCAAAGGCATCGGCCGTGCGATCGTGCTGGGCTTCCTTGCCACGGGTGCGCACGTCTCGGTATGCGCCCGCGGACAGGATGGCCTCGACGCGCTGGCCGCCGACGCCGGCGCCGACGCGACGCGGCTGCACGCGCATCGGTGCGATCTTTCGCGGGTCGATGAGATCGAGCACTGGATTGCCGCCACCGCTACGGAACTGCAAGGTCTCGACGTGCTGGTCAACAACGCGACCGGATACGGCTTTCGTGACGACGACGAATCGTGGCTCACCGACTTCAACGTCGACCTGATGGCCGCGGTGCGCGCGTCGCGCTTCGCGGTTCCGCACCTCAAGGAATCCGAACGTGCGTCGATCCTCAATACCAGCTCGATCGGTTCGTTCCGTCCGCGCACCATGGGGCCGCCCTACGCCGCGATGAAGGCCGCGCTGAACCATTACACGCGCACCCAGGCGCTTGCGCTGGCCGCGGACCGCATCCGCGTCAACGCGATCGCCCCCGGTTCCATCGAATTTCCGGACGGCGTGTGGGATCGCGTGAAGCACGACAAGCCCGCGCAGTACGCGAACGTGTTGGCGACGATCCCGTTCGGGCGCTTCGGCACGCCCGAGGAAGTCGCGCGCGTTGCGCTGTTCCTGGCATCGCCCCTCGCCGGCTGGATCACCGGACAAATCCTGGCCGTGGACGGCGGGCAGTCGCTGCGTTTTTGACGCCCTGCTGCACGGCCGGGGGTGTCGTGCGAACATGGTGCGCCCCGTCCACCGGACCGCGCAGCCATGAACAGCGTGTACCCGCGCACCAGTTCGCTCGCCATCGTAAGCCTGGTCTTCGGTGTCCTGGCCTACTTCGCGCTGCCCGGCGTCGGTGCACTGGTCGCGGTGATCTGCGGACATTCGGCGCGCTCGGAAATCCGGCGCGCGCCACCCGGCTCCATCGAAGGCGACGGCATGGCGCTGGCCGGTTTGATCCTCGGCTGGATCCAGATTGCGTGGGCGCTCGCGGCCATCGTGTTGATCATCCTGCTAGCGGCAGGTGCCATTGCGTTCAGCGGCTATCACTGGTCGTGGTTGTCCACGTGATCACGCCCGATTCCACCGCGCGCTTCACCGACCGTGTCGCCGACTACGTGCGCTACCGACCCGACTATCCGGCCGCCCTGATCGAGTGGCTGCAACGCGAACTGGGCGCGACGCCGGCATGGCACGTCGCAGACGTCGCCGCAGGTACCGGAATTTCCTCGAAGCTGTTCCTCGACGCCGGGTTCCGCGTGACCGCCGTGGAACCGAACGCGGCGATGCGCGATGCAGCGTTCGCGTGGCTGGGGGGCAACCCGCGATTCCGCGCCGTTGGCGGCCGCGCCGATGCCACCGGCCTCGACGATGGCAGCATCGACCTGGTGACGGTGGCGCAGGCATTCCACTGGTTCGACCCGAAAACCACGCGGCGCGAATTCCAGCGCATCCTGCGCCCACACGGGATCGTGGCGATCTGGTGGAATTCGCGGCGCCTGGCCGGCACGCCATTCCTCGCGGGCTACGAGGCGTTGCTGCGGCGTTTCGGGACCGACTACGCGAGCGTGGCCGAATGCTACGCTGATGATGCACGGATGCGCCGATGGTTCGGCCGGGGATTGCGCGGATCGGCGCACTTTGATCACCGCCAGCACCTCGATTTCAACGGCCTGCGTGGACGCCTGATGTCATCCTCGTACGCACCCCCGGCGGGCCATCCGGACCACGCGCCGATGCTGCGGGCGCTGCGCGGGTTGTTCGATGCCACCGCGGTCGACGGCCATGTCGACATGGATTACGACACCCGCGTGTTCGCCGGCGAGGTCGGCTGAGGATGTACCGGCACCTGCGCCCGCTGCTGTTCTCGCTGGAAGCCGAAGCCGCGCACGGGCTGACCCTGTACGCGCTCGGTGTCGCCCAACGCAGCAACCTGATGCGCTGGGCCGCGCCGCCGCCGCCCGCGGATCTCCCGGTGCGCGCGTTCGGGATCGATTTTCCGAACCCGGTCGGGCTCGCTGCCGGACTCGACAAGAACGGCGAGCACCTCGATGCGCTCGGCGCGCTGGGATTCGGCTTCATCGAAATCGGTACGGTCACGCCGCGCCCGCAACCGGGCAATCCGAAACCGCGCCTGTTCCGCCTGCCGGAGCACGAAGCGCTGATCAACCGGATGGGCTTCAACAATCACGGCGTGGACGCGCTGGTCCGCAACGTCGAGGCAGCGCAGTGGCGCGGCGTGCTCGGCATCAACATCGGCCGCAACAAGGACACGCCCAATGAGCGCGCTGCCGACGATTACGTCACCTGCCTCGAGCACGTGTATCCGCTCGCGAGCTACGTCACGGCCAACGTGTCCTCGCCGAACACGCCCGGCCTGCGCGACCTGCAGCAGGCCGATCCGCTGCGGCGGTTGATCGCGACGCTGACGGAGGCGCGCGAGCGGCTCGCAACGCGACATGGCGCACGCAAACCGATCTTGCTGAAGATCGCGCCGGATCTCGATGCGGCGCAAATGGACGCGATTGCCGCGGCACTCGTCGGATCCGGCATCGACGGGCTGGTGTGCACCAACACCACCGTCGACCGTGCCGGCGTCGCTGGCGCGCCCTATGGCAACGAGGTGGGCGGGCTGTCCGGCAAACCGCTGTTCGACCGATCCACCGAGGTGCTGCGCGGGATGGCGCAAAGGCTTGGCGGCACGTTGCCGCTGGTCGGCGTGGGCGGCGTGCTGACCGGCAGCGACGCCGCCGACAAGATCAGCGCCGGCGCGACGCTTGTGCAGATCTACTCGGGACTGATCTACCGCGGGCCATGGCTGCTGACCGAATGCGTGAACGAGATACGACGGCAACATGGCGCGTCCGGGACGGCCATGTGAACGCCGACCCACACCACCCCCTCCCCAGCCCTCCCCCTCCGGGGGAGGGAGCGAAGCCGCGGCGCAGCAGAGGAAACCCTCCCCCGGAGGGGGAGGGCATGGGTGGGGGCGCGTTCAACCGCGACGGATTCACGCTGACGCAAAACGCATCCCTGCGCGCGCGCAACACCCTGCGCGTGGATGCGCACGCGGCGTGGCTGGCGGAGGTCCACGACGCTGCGTCGATCCAGGCGCTGCTGGCCCACCCAGCCCTTCGCAACGGTCCACCGCTGCTGCTGGGCGAAGGCTCGAACGTGCTGTTCGTGGATGACTTTCCGGGCGCGGTCGTGACGCTGAAGACCCGCAGCGTCGAGGAACTGGAAGGCGACGGCGACACGGTCCGCCTGCGTGTCGCCGCCGGCGAGCACTGGGACGACCTGGTGCGCTGGGCGCTCGCACACGGTCACCCCGGCCTCGAAAACCTGATCCTGATCCCTGGCAGTGTTGGCGCCGCGCCCATGCAGAACATCGGCGCATACGGCGTCGAGGTGGGCGAATTCATCGAGTCGGTCGAGGCGTACGACGTCGCCACCCACGAGCCCATCCGCTTCGCCCACGACGACTGCGCGTTCGGCTATCGCGATTCGGTGTTCAAGCGCCATCCCGATCGTTGGCTGATCACCGCCATCACGTTGCGCCTGCCGCGCGCCTGGACGCCACGCGTCGGGTACGCGGGTCTTGCCGGCGAACTTGAGCGCGTGGGCATCGCGCGGCCCGCGCCCATCCACGTCGCCGAAGCGGTCGTCGCCCTGCGTACCCGCAAGCTTCCGGACCCGGCGGTGATCGCGAACGCCGGGAGCTTCTTCAAGAATCCGATCGTCCCGGCCGCGCAGGCCGCAGCACTGCGCACGAAGCATCCGCGGTTGCCGGCGTGGCCGGTGTCCACCGGAAGCTCGAAGCTTTCCGCGGCGTGGCTGATCGAAAGCTGCGGATTCAAGGGCTTGCGCGAAGGCGATGCCGGCATTTCGAATCGTCATGCGCTGGTGCTGGTCAACCATGGACGCGCCAGTGGCGCGCAATTGTGGGCGCTCGTGGGGTCGGTGCGAGCCGGCGTGCAGGCGCGCTTCGGCATCGCACTGGAGCCGGAGCCACGCGTGATCCGGACCTGATCCAGGCTTCCCCGCGTGCTTTGCACACCCGGATTTGGCGATTCGCGGAATGAAGCCCACAATTCGCGAATGCGAAGCGTTTGCATGCAATGGCGGCTGCCGGCGGCAGCCTTCGCCCTGATGGCAGTCGTGTCGGGGACCGCGGGCGCGCACGCCGTGGCCGGACAACGCCTGTTCCCGTCGACGCTGAACTTCGACGATCCCGGCATCGGCGCAGAGCTGCCCATGACGTTCAGCAGCATCCGCGACGACGGACGGACCGTCAACGACCTTGGCCTCTCGGTCACCAAGCCGATCGCTCCGGGATTCTCGATCCTCGCCGACACCGATTACCTCGGCGCGACGGGCGCGGGAATGCCACCCGTCCACGGCTGGGGCAATTTCGCACTCGGTGCCGTGTGGCAGGTTTACATCAACCCCAACACCGAGTCGATCGGCTCATTCGAAATCAACCGCACGTTCCAGCACACCGGCAGCCTCGCCGTCCGTGACAATTTTTCGACGTGGTCGCCGCAGTTCAACTTCGGCCAGGGGCTGGGCATGGGCCACGCGAACTGGCTGCGACCGTTCGCGATCTCCGGTGCGATCGGCGCCGACCTCCCGGACGATCGGCAGATACCCAAAATGTTGAACTGGGATTTGTCGTTGCAATACAGCATTCCGTACCTGCAGGACTTCGTGAAATACGCGGGCATCAAGGCGCCCTTCAACAACATGATCCCGATCGTGGAATTTCCGATGCAGACGTGCCTCGACCGCGGCTGCCACGGCCAGACCACGGGCTACGTCGCACCCGGCGTGATCTGGATCGGGCATTACTACCAATGGGGCGTCGAACTGCTGGCGCCAGTGAACCACCGCTCCGGCAATTCGGTCGGAATCATGCTGGGATTCGATTTCTACCTCGATGACCTCGCGCCGCATGGATTCGGCGCGCCGCTGTTCCGCTGAAATGGACCATTGACATGAAACGCACACTTGGCTGTTCCCTGGCTTTCCTGCTCGCCATCGCGGCCTCGCCGCTGGCCTTGGCGCACGCTTTCCCCGACAATTCCTCTCCGCACGTCGGCGCCACCGTGACCACCGCGCCGAAGGACGTGAAAGTATGGTTCGATGGCGAAATCGAACCGGTGTTCTCGACCCTGATCGTGAAAAACGCCGCGGGCAAGCAGGTCAGCCTCGGCAAGGGCGAGGTGAACCCGAAGAATCACGTGCTGCTTGAAACAAAACTGCCGCCCGATCCCGCGACCGGCACCTATACCGTCTACTGGAGCGTGATCGCCCTCGACGGGCACCATACCGAGGGGCACTTCGACTTCACGGTGAAGTAAAGGAACTGCCACGCCGATCGCGATCGCCCTCAGCGGCTTTGACATCGTCACACTGATTGGCGCGATCGGCATGCTCGCGTGCCGGTTCGCGCTGTTGCCCGGCGACGCCGGGATGGATCTCCGCAATGGCGTCCACAACGCGTTGGGCATCGCGCTGGGCCTCGTCACCGTCGCCAGTTTCGGGATCCTTGTGTCCCGCACGCTGGAAATGGACGGCGGCGCGTGGGGCACCCTGTTCACCGATATGGGCGTTGCACTCAAGGTCACGCACTTCGGGCACATCTGGCGCTGGCGGGTGCCCGCGCTGGCGCTCGCGTGGCTCGCCTACGCCTGGTCGCTGCGCCACCGCCGCGCGTGGGCGACGTGGCTGGTCGTCATCGCGATCGCCGCCATCGCGCTGACGCGCAGTGACACCGGGCACCCGGCGGACCACGGCGACTTCACCGCGGCGGTGTGGGTGGACTGGCTGCACCTGCTCTCGGCCGGAACCTGGGTCGGCAGCCTGTTCGGCATGACGCTCGTCGTATTTCCGCGCCTGCTGCGCGCCGGCCGTCCGGGGCTTGGCCTCAACGCAGAGGTGTTCCAGAGGCTGTCCACGCTCTCGGGCGTGGCGCTCGCGGTCGTCGTCGGCGCCGGCATCTACAACGCGATCACCCAGCTCGGCGGCTTTGCGGGACTGTGGACTTCGCGTTACGGCATCACGCTCGACGTCAAGCTCGCGATCGTGATCGCGATGATCGCGTTCGGCGCGCACAACCGCTACGTCAAGCTGCCGCGCCTGCTCCACGCTTCCGGTGGCCGGGCCCGCTGGGGGCCGTTCGCCGCCATCGTACGCGCCAGCGCGGGCAGCCCGGATGCCGGGCCGGTCGACGGCGCCGCCGTGGTGCGCGCCTGCGCGCGCGCGGTCCTGATCGAAGCGGTGCTGGGACTCATCGTCATCGGCGCCACCGCCAACCTCATCCACGCGACGCCGCCCGGGGATCGCCCGCCGCAGGGCGCGTCCGGATCCATGGTGAGCCAAGCCGCAATGCCGCGCCTCACGCGCGTGGCGTGATCACGGTGCGGGTGCGGCCCCTAAAGGCAGCCAGTGCGTCGAGGTGAGGCGCGCGTTGATCGCGGCCGTGGCCATCACGAATCCGGGGCCGCGAGATAGTGCCGTTCGCCCTTGTCGGGATCGAAGTACACGGCGGTCAGGCGACCGGTCTCCGGATCGACGAAGCGCTCGCCGGTATCGGTCCAGCGCGGGTCCGGGCGTTGCGCGCGCACGCGCTTGTAGCGCCAGCGCTCGATCGCGAGCGCGATGATCAGGAACAGGCCGCCGAAAGTCGCCTCCGGCAGGAACGATCCCAGATCGCCGGCAACCAGCCACGCAATTCCCGCGATCACCAGCACCGCGACACCGACCACGTACAGCGCCAGCGTGAACATGGCAGGTCAGCCCTTCTCGATCACCACCGCCGTCCCGTACGCCACGATCTCGCTCATGGTCTGGCCGATCTCGGACGAGTCGAAGCGCATCATCACGACGGCGTTCGCGCCCATCGCCTGGGCGTTCTGCACCATGCGATCGGTCGCATGACGGCGCGCTTCTTCCAGCATCTGCGTGTACTCGCTGATTTCGCCGCCGACGATCGAGCGCAGGCCCGCCATCACGTTTCCGCCGATGCCGCGGCTGCGCACCACGAGGCCGAACACCTGGCCCTTGGTCTCGGTGATCCTGTAGCCGGCCACGTTCTCGCTGGTGACGATGATCATTTTTCTGCGATCCTCCCTGATCGCTGTTTCATTGAAATCTTGGCTTGCCTTGAGGGCACGACACTCACTCCGCACCAGAACGGCCATCCATGGCCTCACGTGAACGAGCAGCCGCTTCGAACGGAGCCGACCAGCGCCTCTCGTGCGGCGGAAGCGGCTATGCCGATTCCGCCCTACTCAGTGGGTAGGGCGGAACCCGCGAAGCGGTTTCCGCCGTGTGCACCTATCTTCGTGAGCTGGCCAGCAGCTGCAGCATCTGGATGTACAGCCACACCAACGTGATCATCAACGCGAACGCGCCGTACCACTCCATGTATTTCGGCGCGCCCTGCTCGGCCATGCGGTCGATCAGGTCGAAATCGAGCACCAGCATCAGTGCTGCCACGCAAACCACCGCGATGCTGAACACGATGCCGAAGGTGCCGCCACCGCCGGTGACGAACGCCATGTTGAAGTGGGTGAAGGAACTCAACACCCACTGCGCGATGTACAGCAGGAAGATGCCGCCCATCGCCGCCAGCACCCCCATGCGGAACTTGTGGGTGACCTTGATGATGCCCGTCCGGTAGAGCGCGAGCATGACCGCCAGCACGCCCGCGGAACCCAACACGGCTTCCAGCACGATGCCGTGGTACTGGAATTCGAACATCGCCGAGAACCCGCCCAGCGCGGTGCCTTCGGCAATCGCGTACAACGGCGCGGTGATCGGCGACCAGTTGGGCTTGAACGAGCCCGCCAGCGCCAACACCAGGCCGACGATCAGGCCACCCCACAGGAACGGCGAAACCGCCGCCATGCCCGCCGCCATGAACGCTTCGGGATTGGTGGTTCCCGCCGCGGCCGCCGCGGTGAAGAAATGATTCCACGTCCACCAGCCGGCGATCAGCATCAACACCAGCATCAAGCCGGCACGCGCGATGGTGCCGTTGATCGTCATCCGCTCGCCGGCGGCCGCCGCGGGCAGATTCTGGAAAACCTTGTCGCGCAGGACCGGATTGGTGCTGTGCAGACGATTATCGCTACGCAGGGGCATGGGATTCCTCTCTCGAATGGGTCGATGCGGCCCGCCGCACGCCGCGTCTATGCGACTCTAGCGGATGCAGGGCCGCACCGCTACGCACATAGACCGTCGACATGGCGACAAGGTTCCATTTTTCAAGCACTTCGAGCGCTTCAGTCCGCGCGCGTGAAGCCGTCGGCGCTCCACGCTTCCGAGCCTACGCCGTGGTGCACGGTGAACAGGCCATCGCGGTCGTAGCGTTGCTTCACCTTGAGCAACCGTGCGTAATTCGGCCCCCAGAACGCGCGCTGCCAGTCCTTGAGAAAGTAGTCGCTTTCGGAGACATAGGAACCGGCATCGGGCACGATTTTGTAGATCGCCTGCATCGCCTTGGCGCAAGCCTTGGCGTCCTTGCGCGCCGCGGCGACGTCCGGTTCGTGGCCGGGGATGCCGGGAAACGCAGGCGGTGCGATGCCACCCGTGATCGCCAATGCGAAGGCATCCAGGACCTGCGCGTTGGTCGCGGTATCGCGCGCAGCCGCGATCGCGTCCGGCTGCCCGCCGGCCAGCCCTTTGTTGCAATGCAGCTCCACCCAAAATTCGCGCGTGAACACGAACAACGCATCGACCAGTTCCTTTTGACGATCCGGTTGCAGCAACGCTTGCGGCAACCACGCGGAAGCGTAACTGGTGAGTACCATGCCGGATTGCTCGGCATCGCCGGTCCACACGATGTTGTCGAGCGGCGCGTTGGGGCGCGAATCAGCGACGACGACGTCCGGAAGCTTGCGCAGAAACTCCGGGTTCCACATCGTGCGCGCGGGAGCCGCGGCCACCATGACCGGCGCCGTGATCTTGTAGGCGTTCGGCGACGCCCGCACGAAATCGAAGAACGGCTTCCACGTGGCTTCAGCCTGCGCCTTGCCCAATCCTTGAAACGCCATGCTGACGCGGAAATGATTGTTCGCGGTGAAGTGGACTGTCTCGCCCCAGTGCGCGTTGAACAGGTTTTCGCGATAGAAGTCGACGAAGCGCGCGATCAGGCGTCGATACGCGTTGTCGGAACTCGACTCGATGGTGACATTGACGACGCCGAAGAAATCCGGCAGATCGTGCGTGCGCAAGGTCAAACGTGTGATCACGCCGAAACTGCCGCCACCGCCGCCCTTCATGGCCCAGAACAGATCGGGATCATTGCAGGCGTTGATGGTGCGGACCTTCCCGTCCGCGGTGACGACCTCGGCCTCCAGCAGGTTCGCCGCGGCCGTGCCGTAGCGCTTGGACCAGCTTCCAAAGCCACCGCTGCTGACCAGCCCGGCGACACCAACCGTGAGGCAGCCACCGCCCTGCACGTAGCGACCACCCTTCGGCGTCACCGCGTCGTAGGTGTGCGCCCAAATCTGTCCGGCACCCACGCTGACCGCTGGTTGCGGCTCAACTCTTCCAGCACAACCTTGCGGCACGAACGCGTCGTGCATCGCGATGTCCTGCATGGGATGCGTCCACACCAGCAGCGAATCCGGCACATCCGAGGTGCCCTGATAACTGTGCCCCGCGCCCTTCACCACCAGCCGCAACTTGTGTTCACGCGCGAAGTTCACCGCGGCGGCGACATCGGTCGCGCTTTCCGCCACCACCGCGTAGGCGCTCGGCTTCGATGTCCAAGCATCGACCCAGCCCGAAGTCTGCGTCAGGTTGGCGTGGTCGAGGATGTAATACGGGTTGCGGATCTGCTTGAAGAAATCCGTGCACGCCGCACCGGATGGGTCGGCACGGCACGCGGCCAGCGGATCGCCGAGTTTCAGCAGGCGCCCGCCGACTCGCTTGTTCAACTCGCCCCATTCGGCGGCCGAAGGCCAGTCCGGTTCACCGGGGCGCAGCCGCCGCAGCGTGCGTGACGCCATGGCGGTCCCGGACCACGCCGTGTCCGGCAGGTTCGCCAACAGGCCACCGAGCACGGGCGCCCCGGCGATCCACTTCAGCAACGCGCGTCGCTTCATCGCACCGCCCTGCCGCTACCGAGCGCGCAGCATACATGCGCTGACGGGCGCAAACACACCCCTCGCCGCAGCCAACGGTCACGCTGCCCCACAGGTGCGTTCAGGCCCCGCGGTCAGGCTTCGCTGGCCACTGCCGCATGACTCTCGTCGGGTGGCCGCACGTCCGGCAGGAACGCGGCGAACAGGCCCAGCAGCGGCAGGAACGCACATATCTGGTACACGAAATCGATGCCGAACTTGTCTGCGATCACGCCGAGCACCGCGGCGCCGAGGCCACCCAAGCCAAAACTGACGCCGTAGAACAGGCCCGAGACCATGCCGATCCGGTGCGTCAGCATGTCCTGCGCGTACACGATGATCGCCGGAAACGCCGACGCCAGCACCAGCCCGATCACGACGCTCAGGGCCACCGTGGCGGCAAGACCGACGTACGGCAGCGCAAGCGTGAACGGCGCGCAGCCGAGAATCGAAAACCAGATCACGCGCTTGCGCCCGATCCGGTCGCCCAGTGGCCCGCCGATCAGCGTGCCGAGCGCCACCGCAAACAGGAAGATCCCGAGCAGGTAGGCGGAGATGCGCGCGGTGAGCCCGAAGCGGTGGATCAGGAAGAACTCGTAGTAGCTGCTGATGCTCGCAAGGTAGAAGAACTTCGAGAACATCAGCACGAACAGGATCCCGACCGTGCGGCGTACCACCGGCGCCGGGTAGCGGCGCGCGCTGGCGTGGTGGCGCTTGGGTTTCCTGAGATCGAGGTGATGGCTGTACCAGCGGCTGACCTGCAGCAGGATCACGATCGCGAGCAGGGCCGCGAGGCCGAACCACGCCACGCGCCCGCGGCCGCGCAGGCCGTACTGCAGTACGACCGCCGCCGCCAGGATCGGTCCCAGCGCCTGTCCGAGGTTCCCGCCGATCTGGAACAGCGACTGCGCACGGCCGTAGCGTCCCCCGGACGCGGTACGCGCCGTCTGCGAGGACTGCGGATGGAACACCGACGATCCGCAGCCGATCAGCGCCACCGCGATCAACAGGATCCCGTAGGAGGGCGCGATCGACAGCACCAGCAGGCCGCTCAACGTGAAGCACATACCCACCGGCGTTGCATACGGCAGCGGATACTTGTCGGTCACCATGCCGATCAGCGGCTGCAACAGCGACGCGGTCAACTGGAAAGTCAGCGTAATCGCGCCGATTTGGATGAAGCTCAGGTGGAACTGGCCCTGCAACAGCGGGTAGATCGTCACGATCAGCGACTGCATCATGTCGTTCAACAGATGCGCCGAGCTGACCCCCGCGAGTACGCTGTAGAACGTGTGGCGCGGTCGCGCGACGTCGCCGATCGTGGAGCCGGCCGGCACCGCCGCCACGTCGGCGTCACGAGTGGTTACGTTCAAGTTCGTCCTTTCATCACCATCGGCGATACGCGCCGTCCGGGACGTCCCTGCACCGCGCACGCCGACACAACATGGGTGTGCCCATTATCGCAGCGCAGCATGAACTCAGTGCCGTGCCAGCCCCTCCGCGGCCGCGACCACGTCGGCTTCGCCCGGCAGCACCAGCAGCGCCGCGCCCGCCAGCGGCGTGTAGCTGTCCGCGCCCACCACGCGCTCGATCGGCTTGTCGCCGAGACCGGCCTCGACGAGCGCGGTGATGATGCCCTCGCCCACGCCCGCGCTGCGACGGCCTTCGTCCAGCACGATGATGCGTTTGGCCGTCCGCGCCTGCTCCGCGATGAACACGCGGTTGAGCGGCACCAGCCAGCGCAGGTCGACCACGCGTACCTTCCACTTGTGTTCTTTTTCGATGTCACGCGCGGCGCGCAGTGCCATCGGCACCCCGTTGCCGAAGGTGAAGATCACGAGGTCCTTCGCCTTCGGGTGGCACACGCGACCTTCGCCGAGCGCCATCGCAGCGCCCGGCGCGGGATACGCGAACTGCCACTTTCCGTCGCCGTGCGCGTACAGGTCCTTGGTCATGTACAACGCGATCGGCTCGAGGAACACGCACACCCGGCCATCGACCCTGCACAGCGCCGCGAGCGTACGCAGCATCGTCGCTGCGTCGTCGCCGCGTGAGGGACAGCCCACGATCAGGCCCGGGACGTCGCGCAGCGCCGCGATGGAATTGTCGTTGTGGAAATGGCCGCCGAAGCCCTTCTGGTAACCGAGCGCCGCGATCCGCACCAGCAGCGGGTTGCGGAACTGGCCGTTGGAGAAGAACTGCAGCGACGCCGCTTCGCCACGGATCTGGTCGCAGGCGTTGTGGAAGTACGCGAGGTACTGGATCTCGGGGATCGGCAGGAGCCCCATGTTGGCGTAGCCCTGCGCCAAGCCCAGGATCATCGTCTCGTCGAGCAGCGTGTTGAACACGCGCGCCCCCTTGAACGCCTTGTAGAGCCCCTTCGACACCGTGTAGACGCCGCCCTTCTGCGCCACGTCCTCACCGAACACCAGCGCTTCGGGATATTTCGCCAGCAGGTCGTGCAGCGCGGCATTGATCTGCAGTGCGAGGTGTCGCGGCGGCAGATTCTCGGGCAGTTTGTCCGCGCCACCGAACACCGCGACGCGCCGGCCCGCGTAATCCGCGCGCCCGGCTTCGGCCTTCACCGCGTCCGTCGTATACGGCGCCAGCGGCCGCATCACGTCGTCCAGCGTCGTGAGCTTGGGCCGGCGGTCGGCTTCCGCGGCCGCCGCGAAGCAGCGCTTGCGGATCGCCTCGTACTGGTCCAGGAGGGCCTGTTTCGACAGCAGCCCCGATTCGAGTGCGATCGCCGCCGAGCGCAACAGCGGATCGGTGGCTTCCAGCGCCATCAACTCATCGATGCTGCGCCACTCGATCTCGAAATCGGTACCCGCATGGCCGCCAAGCCGTGCCGTCTTCAGGTGCAAAAAAGTCGGGCGGCGGGTGCTGCGACAGTGCTCGACCGCACGCTGGACTTGCGCATGACCCTCGGCAAGATCGAGCCCGTCGGCAAAGAAGTAGTCCAGATCCTTGCGTGAACCGAAGTTGCGTGCGATCCAGCCCGACGGCGTCTTCACCGAAATGCCGATGCCGTTGTCCTCGCACACGAACAGCACCGGCGCCGGCAGCCGCTGGTAGGCCGTGTATGCCGCGCCATTGAACGCGGACTGCGCGGTCGCGTGGTTGCTGGATGCGTCGCCGAACGAACAGATCACGATCGAGTCGTTCGGCACCGGCAGTTCGTGGCCGATCCGCTGCGCCTGCTCGATCGCGATCGCGGTGCCGAGCGCCTTCGGCAGGTGCGAGGCAATCGTGGAGGTCTGCGGCAGCACCCACAGCGGTTTCGAGCCCCACACCTTGTGGCGCCCGCCGGATGCAGGATCCTCGCTGCTGGCCGCGAACGACAGCGCCGAGTCCATCACGGGATCCATGCCGGGCAACTTGCGGAAGCGCTCGGCCATGAACGCGCCCGAGCGGTAGTGCAGGAACGCCGGATCGGTATGCCGCGCCAGGCGCGCCACCATCGCGTTGCCTTCGTGGCCGGACGAACCGATCGTGTAGAACACCTTGTTCTGCACGCGCAGCACGCGCGCCATCAGGTCCAAGTGGCGCGAAATCAATTGCGACTCGAACAATTCGCTGAAATCGCGTGCGGTGCACGCGCTACCCGGCAGCACCGGTGCGTCGTTGCGCGGCTTTGTGGCGGGCGTGCCCTGCCACGCGCGCACGAATTCGCTGAAGTTCGCGTCGATGATTTCGGCGCGATTGAAACCCTTCTGGCTTGCCCGAATCGGGGCCTTGATCACGTTCATGATGCTGCCGCCTCGGCGCCACGCGCGGCGCGGTGGGCCTCCCACTGCTCACGCGACTGGCCCCAGATCTCGATGGGGTCGTCCTCGTAGGGTGCGGGCAGGTGTCCGGGCCCGATCCGGGACGAACCCAGCCGGCGTGCCACGGCCTGGGAGGCAGCATTGTCGGGCGCGATGCAATGGATGATCCGCGGCCAGCCGAGGTTCGCGAACGTCCAGTCGATCGCGGCGATTGCGGCTTCGGTCGCGTAGCCCTTACCCCACGCCTCACGTGCGAGGGTCCAGCCGATCTCATCGCCCGGCCAACCTTCGGGATGCAACGGTCCCACGCGCCCGACCCAGCGACCGCTTGCATTCTCGATCACCGAAAAGGTGCTGAAGCCCTGGACGTGCCAGGCACCGATCGCCGCCAGCAGTTTGTTCCACGTGGTGAAGCGCGACTGCACGCCGCCGATGTGGCGCGTCGCCACCTCGTCTTCGCCCAGCGCGGCCCATGCCGCGAAGTCGGTGTGATCCGGTACGCGCAGGATCAAGCGCGCGGTTTCCAGCACGGGCTCCGGCGACGGCATGGCACCCGTCATTGCACTCAGCCGCCCGCGGCGTGGTAGTTGCATTCCGGCGCCGCGGTCGCGATGTCCGGGATGTTCGGGCTGTAACAGGTGTATTCGACGCCCTTCTTGCCCTGCTTGTCGGTGACGATCCTCGGCACCAACTGCACGATGCCGCCGGTGACGCCCACCGCGGGCGTGAAATAGATGTTGATCACGCCGCCCGTGCTGACCTGGATTGCGCTGATCTCGGGACTCGCGAGCTGGTTGGGCGCCGCAACGTGCGCCTCGGCGTTGCTGGCCGGCGGCGTCGGGTTGGCCAGCATCGCGTTGGCAACCCCGATCTTCACCAGCGCCAGTTTCAGCTCTGACAGCGCCATGTGGATTTGGCCCGCGTTCACCGCGGCCATCGCGCTGCCCGAGGCGAGCAGCGCACCGAACGCGAGACACGCGAGGCACTTGTTGCGAAATCTCATGGGCGACTCCCGCTGTAAGCCAGCGATCAAATTACCCAACTTCGTCATTCCGGGGCCACCGCGGCTCCATCGCGGCGGAACCCGGAATCCAGCTGTTCCAAACGCGATGCAAGAGCTGGGCCCCGGGTTCCATCGCCGACAAGGCCGGCGACGGCGACGGAACGACGAGCTTTCATCGGGTCGGTGTGTGAAACGGACATCCCGGTCAAAACGCGTTTATGCCAGTAAGCTCCCGCCCCACCACCAACTGGTGCACGGTCTGGGTGCCTTCGTACGTGACGACCGATTCGAGGTTCAAGGCGTGGCGGATCGCAACGTGCTCGGTGGTGATCCCGGCGCCGCCCAGGATGTCGCGGCACTCGCGCGCGACGTCGAGCGCCATCCGCACGTTGTTCCACTTGGCGAGCGAAACCTGGGTCGGGTGCAACCGGCCGGCGTCCTTCAGGCGCCCGAGCCGGAGCGCCAGCAATTGCGCGGTGGTGATGCGGCGGGCGATGTCCGACAGCTTCAACTGGACGCCCTGGTTGGCGGCCAGCGGCCGGTTGAACAGTACCCGCTCACCCGTATAGGCGAGCACTTCCCTGAGGCACGCCTGCGCTGCGCCGATCGGGCCCCAACTGATGCCGAAGCGCGCCGAATCGAGGCAGCTCAACGGCCCGCGCAGGCCCTTGACGCCCGGCAGCATCGCGCTCGCCGGCACGCGCACGTCGTCGAGGAACAACGCGCTCGTCACCGACGCGCGCAGGCTCATCTTGCGGTGGATTTCCTGTGCCTTGAAGCCGCGGGTGCCGGTCGGCACCAGGAACCCGCGCACGCCATCGT
Organism: Rhodanobacteraceae bacterium; assembly: GCA_050738115.1. Lineage (GTDB taxonomy): Bacteria > Pseudomonadota > Gammaproteobacteria > Xanthomonadales > Rhodanobacteraceae > 66-474. Next base: position 107 of record JBOHYX010000012.1, on the reverse strand, counting down.
CGGTCCTGGCCCACACCAGTGCAACCTGCGCAAGGTTGCCGTTGGTGATCCACATCTTGGCGCCGTTCAACACGAAGTCGCCGCCATCCTTCCGCGCGACGGTTTTC
>JBOHYX010000011.1:0-17647 GCA_050738115.1 Rhodanobacteraceae bacterium | reverse complement strand
GCAATGAGCATCCCTACCGTAATCCTGGGTCGGCAGCGACCACCGACGGACAGCACCCCGACGGTGGCTGGCCAGCACCAGCACCAGCACCGCAGCCAGCCGTTTGCGGCACCTGGTCCGCGGCTGCCGGAACGTCGGTCAACGGACGAGAGCGTGCTCAGCCGGCTGTCGTCACCCCGCGTGAACCGATTTCGGGTCATTCAGTTGGCGATTCACCGCGGACTCGAGTCGCTATCATCCTGTGCGGATTCGTGGTACACCATCCGCGATATCGGGTTCTGGTGCGATCGCGCCGCGCGGCACGCAATGGATATTTCTGCGGCGCGGCGTGGTCGCCTTGGCAATCGGAGGCTTCGAGATGTCGGAGATTGGATCCGCGGTCGTGGCGGCGGCCGAGCTGGCCAGCAAATGGCCCGCGTGGCCGGTGTATGGGCTGACCGACGACCTGTTGCCGGCCATCGAACGGTGGGCGCAGGCGGGGCACCGGGTCGCTGTGGCTACCTTGACCAGCGTGGTCGGCACGTCGCCGCGCCCGCTCGGAAGCGAAATGGCGATCTGCGACACGGGCGAGGTCGTGGGGTACGTGTCCGGCGGCTGCGTCGAGGGCGTGGTGGCCGCCGAGGCGCTGGCGGTGATGGAGGAGGGTGCGCCGCGCCTGCTCGACTACGGCGCCGGCAGCCCAGTGCTCGACGTGCAGTTGACCTGCGGCGGCCGGATCGGCATTTTCGTTCGCGAGCTGGCGGACGCGGCGGACTACGCAGCGCGGCTGCGCGCTGCACGGACCCGGCGCGAGGCGATCGAGGTGGAGGTCGACCTGCGCAGCGGAGCGCAGCGCTATCGGACGCCGGGTCCCGATGCCGGGTCCCGGTCGGCCCTGCCGGGCTCCGTGTTCGTCAAGACCTATCTGCCGACGATCCGGCTCGTGTTGACCGGCAGCAATCCCGTCGCACTCGCGCTGTGCCAGGTTGCGCCCCAATTCGGGTACGAGGTCGGCCTGTTGCGTCCCTTTGGGCCGGAATCGCCGCCGCCGGATACCGATCTCGTGTATTACGATCGCCGGCCGATCGAAAAGGCGGTACCGGACATGCCTATCGACGCGTGGACGGCGGTTTACGCGCTGACCCACCACCCGGAAGAAGACCTCGTCGTGCTCGGCCGCGCGTTGCGCTCTGCGGCGTTTTGCGTCGGCGTGCTGGGCAGCCGCACCAAGATCAGCGAACGTTTGATGCGGCTCGGTGCAGCGGGGCTCGACGAGGCCGCCATTGCAAGGTTGCACGCGCCGGCGGGCCTTGCGATCGGCGCGCGCGGGCCACGCGAAATCGCACTCGCCATCCTCGGCCAGGTCGTCTCGGTCCAGCCGCGGGCGGCATGCCGCGCACCGGACGACCTGATCGGCCCGGCCGCAGGCATGAGTTGTGCGCGTGCTCCGGTCGCTGAAAATACCGTGGCCGCCCGCTGATTGAACGGGCGACCGACCGGTTGCCGCGCGGTGGTGGACGGTGACGCGCCATGGCACGCTGGATTCGCCGGCGATCACGCCTCGCAGCCGCACGCGAGGACATCGTCGCGCCCTCGCCGAAGCCTGCCGAATTGTGGTTGGCTGCACGCAACCTGCGTCGCCGTGTGCCTCATTGCATTCAGCGCGATCGCGCTGGGCGCCGGCAAACCCGTGCTGCGCGTTGCGTACGCCGGGTCGATGGGCACCGTGATGGATGGCGCGCTCGGCCCGGCGTTTGCCGCCACGCACGACGTGAGATACCAGGGCATCGGCCAAGGCTCGTATGCGCTCGCGCGCCTGCTGGCCGCACACCAACAGCAAGCCGACGTTTTCATTGCCATCACACCCGGTCCGGTCGACGTGCTGAAACGGACCGGACTGGTGACCACTGCGATACCGATCGCCAGCACTCGCATGGTCGTCATCTACAGTCCGGGCAGCCGGTTTGCCGCCGACTTCAAGGCCGCCGCCGACGGCCGGGGAAGGTGGTACGAAGTGCTCGAACGCCCGGGACTGCGGCTGGGACGCACCGATCCGGCCGTCGATCCGCAGGGCGGCAACGCGCTGCTCACGCTGCAGCTCGCGGCGCGCTTCTATCACCGGCCGCGGTTGCTGCAGCGGATCGCGGGCCCGCTGCAAAATCCGCGGCAGATCTTTGCCGAACCGTCGCTGATGGCGCGACTGCAGGCCGGCCAAATCGACGCCGCGATCGGCTACCAGAGCGCGGCGCGTTCGTACCACCTTCCGACCATCGAGTTGCCGCCGCAAATCGATCTGGCGGACTCGTCCATGCAGGCCGCGTGGTACGCCAAGGCGCGGCTCACGCTGGCCGATGGCAAGGTGCTGACGGCGCAACCCCTCGTGTTCTACGCCGCAGTGCCGGTCGATGCGTCGCAGCCCGCACTCGGCCGCGCGTTCGTGTCGTTTCTGAGGAGTGCTCGCGCGCAAGCAGTGCTGCGCAAGTACGGCTACGGCGCGCCGCACGGCGGTGAGCTGTGACGGCGGGCGGCGGTACTGCCGTCCTGCAGACGCGCACGTCGGCGTGGGCAGGGGGCATCGCACTGTTGCTGCTCGTTGCCCCGTTCGCGGGGCTCCTGTTTGCGACCGACTGGCGCCACTTCCATTTTGCGGTCGGCGACGGCGGTGCGGTGGCCGTTTCGCTGGGCTACAGCCTGCTGGCGCTGGTGCCGATCATCGGCCTCGGAACCCCGTTGGCGTGGTGGCTGGCGCGCCGCCCCAGCCCCATCAAGTGGCTGGCCGATGGGTTGCTGCTGCTTGCGCTGCTGACGCCGCCGCTGGCCATGGGCCTGCTGCTTGCAACGACCTTCGGCCCGTACGGCGTGGTCGGACGACTGCTGCAGCACGCCGGCGTATCGCTCACGAACTCCGCCCCCGCGTTCGTGATGGCGCAGTTCTACGCGGCATTGCCGTACTACGTGATTGCGGCGCGTGCGGCATTCGAGGGCGTCCCGCGCGAACTCGAGCAGATCGCGCTGACGCTCGGCCATTCACCGACCCGGTGTTTCTTCCACGTAAGCCTGCCGTTGGCGCGGCTGGGCCTCGCGGCCGCGCTGGCGCTGGCGTGGGTGCGCGCGCTCGGCGAATTCGGTGTCGTGCTGATCGTGGCGTACTATCCTCAGGGCATCCCGGTGAAGTTGTGGGTGAACCTGCAGGACATTGGACTTCCGGCCGTGTATCCGCTTTTGTGGGTATTCTTCCTGGTCGCGCTGCCGCTGCCGCTGGTGCTGGGGCTGATGGCGCGCCGCCACAGGCTCATCTGATGCGCATCGACTACCACATCGATCGCCCGATCGCGCTACACGCGGCGTTCGACATCGAAGGCTTCACCGTGCTGCTGGGCGCCAGCGGCGAAGGCAAGTCGCTGCTGCTGCGTGCAATCGCAGGGCTCATGCCGGCGCGCGGCGAGCCGTTCGCGGGGCAGGCGCCGCAGCACCGCCACATCGGCTACCTGCCGCAGGGGTATGCGCTGTTTCCACACCTCAACGCATGGCAGAACGTCGCGTTCTCGTTGCGCGGCCGCAACCGTCGCGCGCGTGCCATCGACCTGTTGCGGCGGGTGCACATGCACGAATTCGCGGATCGCTCGTCCGCCGAGCTGTCGGGGGGCGAACAACAGCGCGTCGCGCTGGCCCGCGCGCTCGCGTGCGAACCGTGCCTGCTGCTGCTCGACGAGCCGACTTCGGCCCTCGACCCCGCGACCCGCGATGAAGTCATCGCGGAGTTGATCGTCCGGATCCATGATCTGGGCATTCCCGCGCTGGCCGTCAGCCATGACCCACACATGGCGATGGCGGCCGACCGGCTGGTCCTGGTGCACAGCCGCCACGTGGTGCAGGCCGGGACGCCGGACGTGGTCTTCGCGCAGCCGGCCAGTGCCGCGGTTGCGCGCCTGCTCGGCTTCCAGAACATCTACCGCGGACGGATCGTCGGTGCCGTCGGCCGGCCGCAACTGGTGTGGCCGGCGGGTGAAGCGCGCTTGCCACTGGATGTGCGCGCCTCGACAATCGGCGCGGAGGTCGACTGGTTCATTCCGCCCGAGGCGGTGCGCCTGCAGACTGCGCGCGCCCTGGAACCGGGCGTGGTCCCGGTTTCGATCGAGCTGCGGCGGGTGACCGACCGCATCACGTTGCTGGGTTTGCGCTGCGGCAGGGAACGTTTGTGGGCGGCCGTGCCGAGCGGCGCGCCGCTGCCGTCCTGTTCGCTGGCGGCACACCTGCCATCCACCGCGATTCGCTGCTGGGCGCGGGACCGCGCTGCGTAACCCAATCCGGTGGCGCGCCATCACGCGTGAAACGTCGCGAACCCAATCTCACGCAGCCGGCAGGTGGTAATCCTTGAACTGCTCGCGCAGCTTGCGCTTCTGCATCTTGCCGGTGGCCCCGAGCGGGATCGCGTCCACAAATACCACGTCGTCCGGAATCTGCCACTTGGCGACCTTGTCCGTGTAGAGCGCGAGGATGTCGTCGCGGCTGACCTTGGCATTCGCCTTCCTGACGACGATCACGATGGGGCGTTCGCTCCACTTCGGGTGTGGCACACCGATGCACGCGGCCATCGCAACGCCGGGGTGCGAGACGGCAATGTTCTCGATGTCGATGGAACTGATCCACTCGCCACCGGACTTGATCACGTCCTTGCTGCGGTCCGTGATTTGCATGTAGCCGTCGGCATCGATGGTCGCCACGTCGCCGGTCGGGAACCAGGTGTGACCCGCAGCATCGGCGACCAGCGGACTGTGCTCGCCCTTGAAGTAACCGCAGGCGACCCACGGCCCGCGCACGTAAAGGTCGCCGAATGATTTGCCGTCCCACGGCTGTTCCTTGCCCCCATCGCCGACGATCTTCATGTCGACACCCGGAATGGCGCGGCCCTGTTTGGTGAGAATGGCCCGTTGTCGATCGCTGGATAAACCGAGGTGCTTGTACTTGAGTGCGGCGGCCGTGCCTATCGGACTGGTCTCGGTCATGCCCCAGGCGTGGATCACCCGGACGCCGTAGTCGTCCTCGAACGTCGCGAGCATCGCCGGCGGCACCGCGGAGCCGCCGATGACGGTGCGGCGCAAGGTCGAAAACTTCAAGCCATGCTCCTGCACGTAGGTGAGCAGCATCTGCCAGATGCTCGGCACGCCGGCTGCGAACGTCACGTGCTCGGCTTCCATCAGCTCGTAAAGGGACTTGCCGTCCATCGCGCGGCCGGGAAACACGATCTTGCAGCCCGTCAACGCCGCCGCGTAGGGCAGGCCCCAGGCATTGACGTGGAACATCGGCACCACGGGCAACATGGAATCGCTCGCCGACAGGGCCGCCGAGTCCGGCAGCGAGACGCCGAACGCGTGCAGGACCGTCGAACGATGGCTGTACAACACGCCCTTGGGATCGCCGGTGGTGCCGCTCGAGTAGCAGATGCCCGACGCGGTGTTCTCATCGAATTGCGGCCACGTGTATGTGTCCGGCGCGACGCCGATCCAGGCTTCGTAGCTGACGAGGCCCGGGATATCCGCGTCGGCCGGCAGCCCGTTCGCGTCGCACAGCATGATCCATTGCCGTACCGTCGGACATTTGCTGCGCACCGCCTGGACCAGCGGCAGGAAGGTCGCGTCGAAGCACACCACCTTGTCCTCGGCGTGGTTGATCATCCAGGCGACCTGGGCCGGATGCAGGCGCGGGTTGATCGTGTGCAGGATGCGGCCCGAGCCACTGACGCCGAAGTAGAGCTCCATGTGGCGATACCCGTTCCACGCGATCGTCGCGACGCGGTCGCCAGGGTCGAGTTCCGTGCCGTCCAGGGCATTGGCGAGTTGTCGCGCTCGCCGCGCGAGGTCGCGCCAGGTACAACGATGGATGTCGCCTTCGACCCGCCGCGACACGATTTCGGTGTCGCCGTGATGATGTTCGACGAACTCCAGCAGCATCGAGATCGACAGTGGTTGGCTCTGCATCAATCCCAGCATGATCAGCCTCCTGTTGCGACGGAATCGCCGCCAGACCTGCACCATGCAGCGCGGGTACCTGCGGGACGATCCGCGCGGCTACCGCGCCTGTCAAGTTGCGTTGCAGCAGTCGTCGACGAGCGGGCGTCAAAACCATGCAGGCGCGCCAGCCAGAATGTAGCGCGCGGGTGTTTACTCCCCGGCTACTGCCCAAAGAACGCCAGCATCTCCTGCAGTATCAAATCCGGCTGCTCCTCCGCCACATAATGCGCGCAATTCACCGCGTGTCCGCTGACGCTGCCGCTCGCGGCAGCCCGCCACAGGGACAGGACGTCGAAATTCCGGCCCACCGCACCGTGCTCGCCCCATAACACGCGTAGCGGCATGGCAAGGCGATGACCGGTGGCGCGGTCTCGTCGATCTTGCTCCAGGTCGATGCCGGCGGACGCCCGATAATCGCTGCAGATGCTTCTTGCTGTATGCGGCAGCAGGATGCAGCGCTCGTACTCGGCCAGTGCGTCGGCGTCGAAAGCCGCCAGACCGGCATGACGACGCCCCATCACATCATGCAGATAAGCCACGGAATCAGCCTCGATCAACCGTTCGGGCAGGGGTGGTGGCTGGATCAGAAAGAACCAGTGCCAATAGGTGCGCGCAAACGCCATGGAAGTGCGCTGGTACATGGCCAGCGTCGGGGCAATGTCCAGCAGGAACAATTTCTGCACGCGTTGCGGAAAATCCAGCGCCAGGCAGTGGGCAACGCGCGCGCCGCGATCGTGCGCGCCGAGCAGAAACCGATCGAGCCCCAGCTGCTGCATCAGCTCGACCATGTCGCGTGCCATGGTGCGCTTGCCGTAGGCCTCGCTGTCCTCTCCCGGAGTCGGACGGGAGGAATCACCAGAACCCCTCATATCTGGCACAACCACGGTGTACTGTCGCGCCAGCGCGGGCGCCACCAGATGCCACATCATGTGCGTCTGCGGATGGCCGTGCAGTAGCACGCCCGGCCCGTGCCCGCCAATGTGAGCGTGGATACGCACACCGTCATGAACGACAAAGTCCCTGCTGGACAAGCTTTCGAACATGCCTACGAGGTCCACGGAGCCGGCAGACAACCAATCACGTCAACGAGTCGCCGACCGGCGTTGGAACGCTGGACAGCTTCCGTCAACCCAGGGCTGGGGGACGAAACGAAGGCATGATCCAATCCGCGATCGAGCAGATGCCGCCGCGCGGATAATTTCGGTGGAGCTCGAATAATTTGACACAATAGGCATTTGCATCAATCAATACGCTGACGCGTTCAAGCGTGGACAACCAGCACGTGAACCCAGCAATTTTGTGAGTTTCCGGAAAGTAAACGTGTGAGGTGGTGTTCCAAAGCCCGCTTTGCGGATACTCACAATATTTGTTGCGTTCCCGCCGATGCGACACGAATTCTCACGGAATTGCTGGGCAGGCCGCGTTGGAAAAGCCAGGTACCGGCGTTGCCAACGCGACCCGCAAATCTCCCGGCGGAGGACCTGCGGCGGTTCATCCTGCATTCGCTGGCGGCAGCGCTACGGCCGTACCGCCGATTTCGCTCGCGCGCAGGGCGAACCTTCCGGTGAATTGCAACTCGTCGCCGGCCTGCGGTTCTGATCGTGGCCCATCGGGCAGAGGCGAGTGGAGGAACGTGGCCGCCCTTCCCCATTGCGCTCAAGCGTGGATGCGCTGGCACTGGCACCGGACCGGCCCACAGCGAATCCGTGCGGCCCACGCGCCTGTGATCCTCAGTCTCCGCTCGCGACGCGGGTGACCACCTTGGCGCCCGCTTCGAGTGTGCGGTGCACGGGGCACTTGTTGGCGATCTCGACGAGTTTGGAACGCAGCTCGTCGGATGGCTCACCCTCCACCGAAATGACGCGCTCGAAGCGATCGATCCGCGCGTTGGAGGCGCGCTCTTCTTCGGTGCATTCGGCGCAGTCTTTCGCGTGCACCTTGGCGTGAGAAACATCCACGCGGATGCGCCCGAGCGCAAGCCCCTTGTGGTCGGCATACATGCGCAACGTGATCGACGTGCAGGCGCCCAGCGCGATGGCGAGGAAACCGTAGGGCGACGGACCAGAACCAAGGCCGCCCACGTTTTCGGGCTCATCGGCAAATGCTCGCCAGGCGCCGGCCTGCACCGTGTTCTGGTAACGGCCTTCGCCAGTTTCCGCCACGCGCACCGACATGACGGGGTCAATTTGCTGCGCGACATCGGCGCCCACGTAGCGCGTGGCCCAGCCCGCGATCACCTTCGCGGCGTAATCGGCATCCGCCGCCCTGGCCAACAGGTGGTCCGCGGTGTCGAGCGACACGAAACTCTTGGGGTGCTTGGCGGTCCGGAAAATGGCCGTGGCATGGTCGATGCTCACGATCTCGTCGACGGGCGAGTGCATCACCAACAGGGCCTTGCGCATCGTCGCGATGGCGTCGGTAAGCGATTGCGCACGCACGTCGTCGACGAACTGCTTCCTGATCGTGAACTTGCGGCCGGCCAGTTGGACCCCGGCTTCGCCGTCCGCCTCGATGGCATCGATGCTGGTGCCTAATTCCTTCAGGACGGCGCGTGCGTCGGCCGGCGCCCCGATCGTGACGACGGCCTTGGCTTCCGGAATCGATCGTGCGACCGCGAGCATGGCCGCACCACCCAGCGAATGCCCGATGAGGAGCGCGGGCGCGGCGTAGTGCGCGCGCAGGTAATCGGCGGCGGCACGCAGATCGGCTACGTTGGAGGAGAAATTCGTCGAGGCGAATTCGCCTTGGCTGGAGCCAAGCCCGGTGAAATCGAAGCGCAGCACCGCGATTCCCTCGCGTGCAAGTTCTGCGGCAATCCGGCGGGCGGCCCGCAAATCCTTCGAGCAGGTGAAACAGTGGGCGAACAACGCGTACGCACGCACAGACCCATCCGGCAGATCGAGTCGCGCGGCGAGTGTGGCCCCGGAGTAGCCGGCAAATTCAATTCGCTGTGGCATCGGTGGCGTAAGCATGTTGCGAGATTCCCCCCTCGGGGTGGAAGGATTGCGGCGCGCTGTGCGGCGCGGCTTCCGACGGGCAGCTTGGGCCGCGGCGGCCAGTGTGACATCGCGGACACGCCGCTGCACGCGACAGGCCGTCGGCAGGCGTACCGCGGCCGTGAACCCGCGACACCGCGAAGTCGCGCCGTGCCAGCCCACGGAGTGCGTCGAACAACGACGCAGACTTAACGCAGCCGGCGATAGATTCCCGACGTGCGAGTGCCATGTCGAGTTCACGCAACGGCACCCAAGTGGCACCGGCAACGGCGGTCGCCGTACCGCCCCGCTTCGAAGATTGGACCGAGGCAACCGAGCGGAACCGTTGGTTTTCATTCGAGACCCGGGCACGAACGCAGAATTGAAACCGTGCTTGCCACATGAACGCGCCGAACCGCAATGCAGCCTTGAGCGACGATTTCACCGAGCAGCAGCGGGGGCGCCTGAAGGCATTACGCGCCCAGCTGCTTGGCGGTGAGGCCACCACGACCCGCCGGGAGCGAAAGTTCGAGAAAGAACGCGGGGACGAAGCCAATGAATTCGAAGACACCGCCCAGGACATGGCGCGGCACGAGATCAACCAGGCACTGCACAATGTGGATGACCAACGGTTGCATCGAGTCGAGCGCGCGCTGCAGAAAATCGATGAAGGCACCTATGGCCTGTCGGACGTGAGCGGCAAGCCGATACCGAAGGCGCGGCTCGATGCGGTTCCGGAGGCCATCGTGACCGCCCCCGAGGAGCGCGCCAAGGAAGCCAACGGTTGATGCCAGCCCGATGGACGCGAAGTTTCCTCCCTGCATGGGAACGTCAAGTGGTGGAGGAGAGGCCCTATGCCCTCTCGTGATCTGGAAGCATGGATGTGGGGCGAAGCGGCCCACATGCTCGACCGTGTCGACCGGCTGCAGCGCGAGTTCTTCCGCCTCGATGTGGTCGAGCGCGCGCAATGGGAGCCGCCGGCGGACGTTTTCGAAACGCCGGATGCGGTCTGGGTGATCGTGGCCCTGCCGGGCGTGGCCGCCGAGCACGTGGTGATCCACGTACGTGACGATACGCTGATCGTCACCGGTCAGCGGAGCCTGCCCGCACGGGCGCGAGCCGGGGTGCTGCACCGAATCGAAATCCCGCACGGCCGCTTCGAACGGCGCCTGCGCCTGCCGCTGCAACGCCTGCACCTCGCGCGGCGCGAACTGCTGGACGGTTGCCTGTACCTGCAATTGCGCAAGGTGGGGCGGCGCGATGAGTGACCCGCAACCGTCGGCGGATCCGCAGCGGGCGGTCGTCCAGTCGCGCCCGGAAGACCGGCCGCGCCCGGAACGGCTGGCGATCCTGCCGCTGCACGAGCAGGTGCTGTTCCCGCAGTTGGTGATGCCGCTGACTTTTCCGCCGGACACACCCGTCGCGGCGATCCCGCGGGCCATCCACGACGAGCAACCCATCGGCCTGTTGTTCCGGGCGAACACGGAAGAACAGTCCGCGCAGGCGGAATCGGCCGGGAGCGACCAGGGCGCGCGCACCGATGGCTCGCAACCGAGGCAAGCGTCGCAGGATCTCGCCCGCATCGGTATCGCGGCGAACATCCTGCGCTACATGACCGGCAATGACGGCCTGCACTATCTGGTATGCCAGGGGCTGGCCCGCTTTCACGTCGTGGAACTTGCACGCGACGAGGCCGGCGTATTGGCCGCCCGCATCGAGTGGATCGACGAGCCGCAAGCCAAGGGTGATCGCGAGGTGGACGCGCGCGTCACCAACCTGCGCGAACGCGCGGTCGAGATCATGAAGCTGCTGCCGCAGGTGCCGGAGGGCATGGTGCGCGCGATCCAGTCGGTCGACTCCGCGGCGCTGCTGGCCGATGCGGTCGCGGGCTACCTCGGCCTGCGGCCTGCCGAACAGCAACAGGTGTTGGAAACGATCGATCTGATTCCACGCCTGGACAAGGTGCAGTCGTTCCTCGACTACCGCCTGGACGTGCTGCGGCTGTCGCGCGACATCAGCCACCAGACCCAGGAGCGGATGGGCCAGCGCCAGCGCGAAGCGATGCTGCGCGAGCAGATGCGTTCGATCCAGCGCGAACTCGGCGAGGACCAGGGCCGCGGCCGCGAACTCGAGGACCTGCGCAAATCGCTAGAGGCCGCCGGGTTGCCGGACCAGGCCCGCACGGAGACGGACCGTGAGCTCAAGCGGCTGGAGCGCGTGCCGGAGGATTCACTCGAATACTCAATGGTGCGCACCTACCTCGAATGGATGGCCGAGCTGCCGTGGTCGAAACTGTCCGCCGACAAGCTCGACATTCCGGCCGCGCGCGCGGTGCTGGACGAGGACCACTACGGGCTCGACAAGGTCAAACGTCGCATCCTGGAACATCTCGCGGTCCACAAGCTCAACCCCAAGGGCGGCGGCTCGATCCTGTGCTTCGTCGGGCCGCCCGGGGTCGGCAAGACTTCGCTGGGGCAAAGCATCGCGCGGGCCACGGGGCGCAAGTTCGTGCGCACCTCGCTCGGCGGCGTGAGCGACGAGGCGGAAATCCGCGGCCATCGCCGCACCTACGTGGGCGCCCTGCCCGGCAAGATCATCAGTGGGCTCAAGACCGCCGGCACCCGCAATCCGGTGTTCATGCTGGATGAACTCGACAAGCTCGCCAACAGCTTTCGGGGCGATCCTGCCGCCGCCCTGCTGGAAGTGCTGGACCCCGAGCAGAACGACAGCTTCACCGACAATTACCTCGGCGTGCCGTTCGACCTGTCGCAGGTGATGTTCATCGCGACGGCGAATGTGCTCGATACCGTGCCCGGACCGCTGCGCGACCGCATGGAAGTGCTCGCCCTGTCGGGCTACTCGCGCGAGGAAAAACTCGAGATCGCGCGCCGCTACCTGATCCGGCGTGAAGTGGCAGCGGCGGGGCTCAGCGCGGAGCAGTGCGAAATCACCGACGCCGCGCTGACCAGCCTGATCAGCGATTACACGCGCGAAGCCGGCGTGCGCAACCTCGAGCGCGAAATCGCGGCGGTCACGCGCCACGTCGCGATGCAGGTCGCGCAAGGCGACACCGGCGCGCATCGCATCGACGCTGCCGATTTGCACGGCATCCTGGGCCCGCGCCGGTTCGAAAACGAGGTCGCGCTCCGTACCAGCATGCCGGGCGTCGCGACGGGGCTGGCGTGGACGCCACAGGGCGGTGACATCCTGTTCATCGAGGCCAGTCGCGCGCCCGGCAAGGGGCGCCTGACCCTCACCGGCCAGTTGGGTGACGTGATGAAGGAATCGGCGCAGGCGGCGCTGAGCCTCGCCAAGGCCCACGCTGAGGCGTTCGGCATCGACCCCGCGGAATTCGAACGCAGCGACATCCACGTCCACGTGCCCGCGGGCGCGATCAGGAAGGACGGCCCCAGCGCCGGCCTCGCGATGTACACCGCGCTGATGTCCATGCTCACCGATCGACCGGTGCGCCCGGATGTCGCCATGACGGGCGAAATCAGCCTGCGCGGATGGGTCCTGCCGATCGGGGGCTTGAAGGAAAAAACGCTGGCCGCGCATCAGGCCGGCATCAAGACCGTGCTGTTGCCTTCCCGCAACCGCAAGGATGCGGAGGAAATCCCGGACGTCGTGCGCCGCGAGCTCACGATCGACTGGATCGAGCAGGCCGACGACGGCGTGCGCAAGGCGTTGCAGCCGGCGCCCGTTCCGCCGGCCTGAACGCCGACGCTGGAAGACACATCGCAGCAACCGTCCGCGCCAACCCGGCGCTCCAGATCTCGTTCTTGCTGGGCGGGCAGTGAAAACAAAACTCCGAAATTCCAGTCTATCGCGTCAGGATTACAGTTCTCCGCGTCCCCATGTTCATGTCCGGGCGGCGCATCTGGACGGTGATCATGCCCAGTCAGTCGCCGGCAGCGATCTCCGGGCCTTCACGGTCGCCCACCGCCCATGCGTGCTCCGCCGCCGCCCCGTAACGCTGGCGTTGGACGCGTAATTTTGGACACACCCGCGGCGCGGTAGGATGGCGGGAACATCGGGTACCGCCGCCACCGTGGTGCACGGGACTCGCTGTCTGCAGAGGGCAGCATGCCGAGCGAGCGCGAGAAAATGCTGGCGGGGGAGCTGTATGACGCCCTCGATCCCGAGCTTGCGATCGCGCGGGAGCGCGCCCACGACCTCTGCCAGGCCCTCAACGAGACGCGCGATGCGGAACCCGATGCGAGGCGCGCGATCCTGCGTGAGCTGTTTGCCGCCGGCGGCGAAACGGTGTGGCTGCAACCGCCATTCTTCTGCGATTTCGGTACCAACATCGAGCTCGGCGAACGTGTGTACTTCAACTTCAATTGCGTCGTACTCGACGTCTGTCCCGTACGGATCGGTGACTTCTCTTGTTTTGGTCCCAACGCGCAAATCTACACGGCACTGCACCCATTGAACGCGAGGCTGCGGCGCTGCAAGGAGATCGGCAAGCCGGTTGAAATCGGCTCCGACGTTTGGGTCGGTGGCAGGGCGATCATCCTTCCGGGCGTGCGCATCGGGTCGCGCGCCGTGATTGGCGCCGGTAGCGTGGTGACGCGGGACGTTCCGGAATCGGTGCTCGCCGTCGGGAACCCCTGCCGGATCGTTCGCGAGATCACGGAATAGGCATGCAGGCTTTTCCATGAGTTCGCAGCCGCCAGCCACCACGCGTCGGCCCCGAGTCGTCGTAGTCGGGGGCGGCTTTGGTGGCGTCGCGGCCGTACGCGCGTTGAAGCGCGCTGCCGTGGAAATCGTGCTCATCGATCGGCACGTCTACAACACGTTCAAGCCGCTGCTGTACCAGGTCGCGACAGCGGGTCTCAACGCCGGCGACGTCACCTGGTTCCTGCGTGCACTGCGCGCGCGCCAAACCAACGTGCATTTCGTCAAGGGCAGGGTCCTCGACATCGACCATGGCGGGCGGATGCTGCACCTGCATGGCGACGTCCATATCGGCTACGACTACCTGGTGCTCGCCAGTGGCGTCGTCGCAAACTTTTTCGGCATCGCGGGTGCCGAGCAATTTGCGATGCCACTGTACGGTCGCGCCCAGGCGCTGGCCTTGCGCGACCGGATATTCGCCGAGCTCGAGTATGCCGCGATCAATGCGCACGACCGCGAGCATCGCATCGTGATCGTGGGCGCGGGTCCGACCGGCGTGGAAACCGCAGGTGCGCTACAACGTTCATTCCGGCCGGGATCGTCGTCTGGGCTTCGGGAGTCACGGTGGATCCGGTGGTGCGCAACTGGGACGTGCCACAGGGACGCGGCGGGCGGATCGAAGTGGATGCATACCAGCGCATCGAGGGATTCGAGAATGAATTCGCGATCGGCGACGTCGCCATCGGGCCGGCGTCGCTGCCGCAACTCGGGCAACCCGCGATGCAGGGCGGTCGCTACGTCGCGCGGCTCATTGCATCGGACATCAAGGGCCGTGGCACCGCGCTTCCGCCATTCCGCTACAAGGACCGCGGCACCATGGCCGTGGTCGGCCGCGGTGCAGCCATCGCCGAGATCAAGCGCCTGCCGCCCATGACCGGTTTCATCGCATGGGTGCTGTGGGCCGCCGTGCACATCACGGGCCTGCTGGGCGCGCGCAACCGACTGGCGACGCTCGCCAACCTGGCCGTGAAGTATTTTTTGGGCGGCAGCTACAACGCGATCGTCGGCGAAGCGCCGGACATCGTGGCCAGGCCCCGCATCATTGCGCCTGCGGGCGGCGTGCCGCCGACCGTCGCCAAACCTCCCAGATGACGCGCCCGGCGCCGCGGGGTCCGGTCACGCGGACCCGACACGCTCGCCGCCTGTCGGGTTGAGGTGCGTTGCCGCGGCACGCGACTGCCGCGCCGGAACGCAGCGGCGCCGTTCGATCGCGTGACTGCCCCCTGCCCTCTGCCGGTCGCCCTGGTGGAACCGAGGTAGGCCCGCATCGATCGCCCGGGCCGCCGTCCCGATCACACCGCCATCGCGGCGTCATCCGAGTTGCACGGACTCGAGCAGCCGCTCCACCAGCCGGCAGGTGCCACCCGCGAGATGGCGATTGGGCGAGGCAGCCTCGCAACCAAGTCGGGAATGCGCTGTCGACGGCCGGCCGGATTTCCGGTTCCCAGCCTCGGGCGGGGCGCCGCGTGGCGTATCATCGATTTAACAGATGAAATACATGCAAATTTTGAGCTTTTTTATCGATGTAAGCGATCGTAGATTGGTGCGGTCACGAGGAAGCGCCCGTGATTCCAGGCTCGCGCCCGCGGCGCAACTCGTTGACCGACGCAGCATCCCAAATCTCTTGGAGAACTCACATGAAACTGCTCCACGTTGCATCCGCACTCGCACTTGGACTCACCTTGGTGGTAACCACGCCCATCACACTTGGAGCGCCTGTACAGACCAAGGCAGCCGACACGACGGTGGTGAACACCCACCAAGCCCCCAACCCCGTTGCGAAGTACCGCGGCAACTTCGCGGCTGCGCAGAGGGCCATGGCCGACTGGACCCGCTTCACGGCACTGCCTTACGCCGCCGGCGCCAGCAACATCGCGGGTGAGCAGACGTCCAAGGCCGATCCGCCTCCCGTCACGACGGTGCCAGGTCCGACCAACGCTGGCAACATCGCGGCCGCGCAGAGGGCCATGGCTGACTGGACGCATGTCACGCCACTACCCGATGCCACCAAGGCGGACAACATCGCGGCCAGGTAAATAGCCATGGACGACCTTGCCGGCAACGCCGCGGCATCGCCAAGTTCCGCGTGCGCGCCGAAGCACTGCCTGACGGCGTCGCCACGCAGTTGCCGGGCAAGGTGGATTGGCGGACGCGCCTTTGGCATGCACCGTGCGCACGCCTGCCTCGGTTCCGCCGTGGCAGGCGTGGCGCGTGCGCCGGTACCGGATCAAGGCACGAAAGGCGGTGCACTTCTGAAGCACACGGCCATCGCGGCGTCATCCGAGTTGCACGGACTCGCGCAGCAGCTCCACCAGCCGGCAGGTCCCGCGGCCTGCGAGATCGCGATTGGGCACGACGAGATACAGCGTGACGTGGCGCTCGCCGCCCTCGCGCAAGCTGAGCGGCTTGAGCACACCGGTGGCGAGTTCGTCGCGGATCATCGAGCGCGGAAACCACGCAAAACCGAGGCCCATGCAGACGGCGCGGATGGACGTGGCTTTGTAGCTCACGGTCCAACGCGCTTCGGCGCCCAGCCAGCCTGAACTGCGCGTGCGCAACTGGCCGGAATCGCGGATGACGATCTGGCGGTGCTTGCGCAGGTCGTGGTGCGTCAGCGGGCGGCCGATGGCGTGCAGCGGGTGTTCCCGTGCCGCCACCGCAATGAAGTCCAGCTCGAGCAACGGATCGCCAAGCAATCCCGGTGGCACGACCGAGCTGATGGCGAGGTCGACCCGGTGGTTCAGCAGGGCTTCTTCGGTGCCGCCCAGTACGGTTTCCAGAAGCTCGATCCGCGTGGCCGGGCGTTCCGTCGCGAAGCGGCCGAGGCAGCCCAGCAACAACCAGGTCGGAAATGCACTTGCGACGGCCAGCCGGATTTCCGGTTCCCAGCCTTCGGCGAGGCGCCGCGCGGCGTTCTCCAGCGTGAAGGCTTCCTCCAGCAAGGCGCCAGCGCGTCGATACAACAAGTGTCCCTCGGGCGTGAGCACGGCCTTGCGCCCGTGAAGCTCGAACACCTTCACGCCGAGCAGCCGTTCCAGCTTCTGCACCGCATAGGTGACGGTGGACTGGCTCTTGTGCAGTTGTTCGGCGGCCTGCGCGTAGCCACCCGCGTCGACCACCGCGCGCAGCACGCGCCACTGTTCGAGCCCGACGTGTGGAACGCCGCGTAACTCGTGCTCTTTGATCGGTTGTATCGATGACATGGAACCGAATTTTGAACTTTTATATCGATGTCGGCAATCGTAAGTCGTCGCAGCTGCCAAGCACGAACCATGAAGGAGAATCCCGATGGCCAGGGTACTTGTCCTCTACTACAGCAGCTTCGGACACATCGAGCAGCTCGCCAAGGCCGAAGCCGAAGGCGCAGTTGCAACGGGCGCGGACGTCACGATCCGGCGCGTGCCCGAGCTGGTACCGCTGGAAGCGGCGGAGAACGCGCACTACAAGCTCGATCAGGACGCGCCCATTGCGAGCGTCGAGGAGCTTGCCGATTACGACGCAATCATCTTCGGCACGCCCACCCGCTTCGGCAACATGGCCGCGCAGATGCGCAACTTCCTCGACCAGACCGGTGGGCTCTGGGTGAAGGGGGCGTTCATCGGCAAGGTCGGCAGCGTGTTCACCAGCAGCGGCCAGCAGCACTGGGGCCAGGAAACGACGATCACGTCATTCCACACCACGCTCCTGCACCAGGGTTTCCTGGTGGTCGGCGTCCCGCCGTCGGTCAAGGAGCTTTACAAGCTCGACGAAGTAAGCGGCGGCTCACCCTATGGCGCCTCGACCATCGTCGGCGGCGACGGTGCGCGCCAGCCAACGGCCAACGAGATGGCGATCGCACGGGCGCAGGGCGCGAACGTCGCCCGCATCGCCGCGAAGCTTGCCAATTCCGATTCCGCGCAGGCCAAGGTGGCCGTCGCAGCCTGATTTCAGCATGCCTCATCGGAGATCATCATGAACAGCATCTACAACGCATCCGCCCTGCTCGGCCGCATCTTCCTGGTC
>JBOHYX010000010.1:0-18371 GCA_050738115.1 Rhodanobacteraceae bacterium | reverse complement strand
CGCCGACGATCGTGCCCTGCGCGAACGGGTGTACTGGGCGTACCAGACGCGCGCCTCGGACCAGGGTCCGAATGCCGGCCGGTTCGACAATTCGGAACGGATCGAAAAAATCCTGGCGTTGCGCCATGAGGCCGCGCAACTCCTGGGTTTCAAAAATGCTGCCGAGGAATCACTCGCGACCAAGATGGCGAAGACGCCGGAGGAAGTCCTCGCCTTCCTGCGTGACCTGATTGCGCGGGCCAAACCGGTCGCGCAGCGCGAGCTCGAGGAACTGTGCGCTTTCGCACGCGATGAACTCGCGCTGGAATTGATGGAATCCTGGGACGTCGCGTACGCCGCCGAAAAGCTTCGGCAGGCCCGTTATGCGTTGGACGAGGAACAGCTCAAGGCGTACTTCCCGTTGCCGTCGGTGCTGGACGGCATGTTCGAGCTCGCCCACAGGCTGTACGGCATTACCGTCGCGCCCGCGCAGGTGCCGGTGGACGTCTGGCATCCCGACGTGCGCTACTGCGAGGTGCGCGACGCGGACGGGAAGGCGATCGCGGGCCTGTACCTCGACCTCTACGCGCGCGGTGGCAAACGTGGTGGCGCGTGGATGGACGTGTGCCGCGCACGGTTCCGCGACGGCGACGAGGTGCGGTTGCCGATTGCGTTCCTTACCTGCAATTTCGCGCCGGCAACGGGTGGGCGCCCCGCGCTGCTGACCCACGACGACGTGCAGACGGTCTTCCACGAGTTCGGCCACGCGCTGCACCACCTCCTGACCCGCATCGAACTGCCCTCGATCGGCGGTATCGACGGCGTGGAGTGGGACGCGGTGGAAATGCCGAGCCAGTTCATGGAAAACTTCTGCTGGAACCGGCAGGCGCTGGACCTTGTGGCCCGGCACTGGTCGACGGGCGAGCGCCTGCCCGATGAATGGTTCCAACGGATGCTTGCCGCGCGACATTTCCAGGCGGGCATGTTCCTGTGCCGGCAACTCGAATTCGCGCTGTTCGATTTCCTGTTGCACGCGGACTACGACCCCGCGCGCGGCGCGCGCGTGATGGAAACATTGGAGGCTGCGCGACGCGACGCGGCGGTATTGCATCCACCCGCCTGGCAGCGCTTCCCGCACGCGTTCACGCATATTTTCGCGGGCGGCTATGCGGCGGGTTACTACAGCTATCTGTGGGCCGAAGTGCTGTCTTCGGACGTGTTCGACGCGTTCGAGGAATGCGCCGGCGCGAACGGCGATGTCATCGATGCGGTGACCGGCGCGCGCTTTCGCGACGAAGTGCTGGGCCAGGGCGCGAGCCGCCCGGCGCTCGACAGTTTCATCGCGTTCCGCGGGCGTGCGCCGCGACCGGATGCGTTGCTGAGGTCCTACGGCCTGCAGTGATACGGGCGCGGTCGCGCCCGCGCGGCCGGTGCGGGCCGCGCTTCCATAATCGGTCGCGTTCGCGGCAAGGGTGGATCGGTGGAAACGCATTCCTGGCTGGCCTCGGTGCTGGTGTTCCTGGTCGCGGTGGTGATCGCGGTTCCGCTTTCCCGCAGGCTGAAACTCGGGTCGGTGCTGGGTTACCTCGCGGCCGGCATCGTGATCGGTCCTTACGGCCTGCGCTGGGTCCACAACCCGGATGCGATCGCCGGGGTCTCGGAACTCGGCGTTGCACTGCTGCTGTTCGTGATCGGGCTGGAGCTGTCCCCGCAGCGGCTGTGGGTAATGCGGCGTGCCGTGTTCGGTGCGGGCGCGTTGCAGGTGGTCGGTTCCGCGTTGCTGATCGCGCTGATTGCCGTGTTCGGCTTCCACGCGGAACCGCTGGCCGCGGCCGTGATCGGGCTGGGCCTGGCATTCTCGTCGACCGCGTTCGGCCTGCAGATCCTCGCCGAGCGGCGCGAGTTGCAGAGCCCGCATGGGCGCCAGGCGTTCGCGGTGTTGCTGTTCCAGGACCTGGTCGCGATTCCGCTGATCGCGGCGATCCCGCTGCTGGCCAACCACGGCGAGTTGCAGCCGGGTGGCCAGCCGTTGTGGCTGTCGGCGCTGCGCGTCGCCGGCGTGATCGCGGTGGTGGTCGTGGGCGGCCGCTACGCGCTGAAGCCCGTTTTCCGCGCGGTCGCGAAAACGCAGTTGATCGAGGTGTCGACCGCGGTCGCGCTGCTGGTCGTGATCGGCACCGCGTGGTTGATGCAGCTCGCCGGCATTTCGATGGCGCTCGGCACGTTCCTCGCCGGCGTGCTGCTCGCCGATTCGGAATACCGCCACGAACTCGAATCCAACATCGCGCCGTTCGAGGGGTTGCTGCTCGGGCTGTTCTTCATCACGGTCGGGATGGGCGTCGACTTGAGGTTGCTGATCGAACACCCGTGGATCGTGGTCGGACTGGTGATCGTGTTGCTGGCGTGCAAGGCGCCGGCGCTGGCGCTGGTCGGGCGCGTGAATCCGCGCATGCGCGCCGCCGACGCCGTGAAGCTGGTCGCGCTGCTCGCGGGTGGCGGCGAATTCGCGTTCGTGGTGTTCAAGCTCGCGGCCGAGCACGGCCTGCTGACGCAAAGCCAGCACCAGATCCTGGTGCTGGTCGTGACACTCGGGATGGTTGCGGTGCCGCTACTGGTCCTGGCTGCGGCGAAGCTGCCCGCGCCGCAGGCGCCACGGCGGGAGTACGACACCATCGATGCCGGTAGTCCGCGCGTCGTGATCGCCGGTTTCGGACGGGTCGGCCAGATCGTGGGGCGCCTGCTGCGCGCACGTGGCATTCCGTTCGTGGCGCTGGAGAATTCCGTCGAGCAGGTCGACCTGTCGCGGCGCTTCGCCGGCACCAACATCTTCTTCGGCGATCCGTCGCGGGCGGAAATCCTGCGTGCGGCCGGGGCCGGCAGGGCCGAAGTGTTCGTGCTGGCGACCGACGACCCGGCTGCCAACGTGCGCACCGCGCGACTGGTGCGGCGGACGTTCCCGAATCTCCGGATTATTGCCCGCGCGCGCAACCGCCAGCACGCCTTCCGGTTGATGGACCTGACCGCCGACCCCGACGACGTGGTGCGCGAGACTTTTTATTCGAGCCTGAAGATGGCGGCGCTGACGCTCGAGGCGCTCGGGCTGGAGCCGGATGCGGCGCGCGCCAGCGTGCAACTGTTCCGCGAGCACGACGAAAAGCTGCTGCGCGACCAGCATCTGGTGTACGACGATGACGTGGCGCTGCGGCAGACGACGCGCGAGGCCTACGTGGAGTTGCAGGGCCTGTTCGAGGCGGACGTCGCCAGCGGCGCGCCGGCCGCTACTCGGGATGCGTCATCAGCGGCGCCACCACCGGTGCGCTGAACGCCGCGGCGCGGCGCGGCGCCAGTTCCATCGCGAGGTCCACGAACCCGAGTGCACGCGCGAGGTCCGCGGGCGTGCGCCGCATGACGTCGCGGGCTTCGCGGTTCGCGCCGCGCTGCAACAGCACGCGCGCCGGCTCGAACGTTGCGTGCATCGCGCACGCATGCAGCGCCGTGACGCCGTGCTCGTCGGCGGCGTCGATGCCGGCGCCGGCGCCCAGCAGCACCGGCAGCAGAGCGCCAAGGTGGGTGCCGTCGCAATCCGTGCCGGGCTTGGCGTGCACGCCGAGCAGGATCAGCAACGGCGTGGCGCCACTGCGGTCGACGCCGTTGATCGCGGGTGCCGGATCCTGCAGCAGCGCATCCAGCAGGCGGCGGCAGCGCAGGCTGTCGCGGCTGTCGAAGCAGAAGCGCGCCGCGGCGTGCAAGGCGGTCTGGCCGCGTGCATCCGCGAGATCCGCGCGCGCGCCGAGTTCGCGCAACAACGCGATCATTTCCGCGTGGCCGAGCGCGGCGGCAATCGTCAGCGCGGTCACGTCGTCGACGTGCCGCAGGTCGACCGGCACGCCCGCGGCGACGAGCGCCCGTACCACGTCCGCGTGGCGCGCACTGACCGCGGCCGACAACGCCGAAGCGCCCTGTTCCAGCATCCGCCGCGGATCGGCGTGCGCGGCCAGCAGCCGCTGCACGCTCTGGAGGGCGCCGGCCGCGCTCGCGCGCAGCAGCGCCGTGGCGCCGCGCTCATCCGGGCTGTCCACAGGCACGCCGAGTTCCAGCAGGCGGGCGACCGCGTCGGGGTCGGTGGCGGCGGCGGGAAGGTCGTCGTCGCGCAGCGGGCGGCCCGGCAGCGGCCACCCGGTCCAGCGCAGCCAGTATTCGAGACCGGTCGCGTCGCGCGCAAACGCAATGCCCAACGGGGTCTCGCCGCTCGCGGCGGATCGTTCCGGGTCCGCGCCGTGCGCGACCAGCGACTTGACCAATGGCAGTACCGCCTTCGGCTGGCCATCCAGCGCCACGTGCAGGGGGGTCGCGCCCACGTGGTCGCGCGCATTCGGGTCGGCGCCGCGCGCGAGCAGGGCATCCAGGACCGGTAACAGCGTCGGACGACTGGCGTGGTGCAGTGGCGTGCGCCCGCTCGCGTCCGCGCCGTAGGCATCGGCGCCGCGTTCGAGCAGGGCCAGCGCCAGCGCCGCGCCGCCGTCCGTGTCGGCGAGCCGCGCCAGCGCCTGCGCGAAATGGCCGGCACCGGAAGGCATCGCGCCTGCACCCAGCAACTGGGCGACGGCCACGCGCGATTCCGGCAGCCGCTCGAGCAGGGCGTCGAACAGGCGGCTGCCATCGTCGAGGCGCGCTTCGCCGTCCAGCCCGTGATCGAGCAACCACGCACGCGGCGCGGCGTCAGGGTGGTCGGCAAGATCGAGGTACAGCGCCGCGAGTTCTGTGGCCGGCCACGCGGCGACGCGGGCGTCGAAGCGCGCGGCCACCGTCCAGTGGCCGAAGCGCAGCGCATCCAGCAGGTGTTGCGGGGTGTCGGCGCCGGCTTCCGGCGCGCTCGGTGCGGCGTGGCTGGCGGGCACCTCGGCTTGCGGATCCATCAGCGCCACCAAATCCCAACGCCCGGCGGCACTGGCGTGATCGACGGCGCTGCGGCCATCGCTGCCCGCGTGCGCAGGGTCGGCGCCGGCGTCGACCAGTAGTCGCACGCACTCGGCGGTGCTGCGCGGCGATTGGCATGCCAGCATCAGCGCGGTGCGGCCGTGCTGGTCGGTGGCGTGGACGTCGGCATGGCGTTCGGAGAGCAGGGCCACCACGCCGGTGGCGCCTGCGCGCGCGGCTTCCATCAGCGGGGTGGTGCCATGGCCGTCGGCGAGCGCGGCGTCGGCGCCCGCGTCCAGCAGGGCGCGCGCGATGTCGACGTGGTTCTCGCGCGCCGCGGTCAGGAGCGCGCTGCGCCCCAGTCCGTCGACCGCATCGACCGTCACCTTGTGCCTTGTGAGGACGCGCACGCCCTCGGGATCGTCCTCGGCGATCGCGGCCGCGGCCGGCAACGCCGTGTCGCCACGCGCGCCGCGCTCGATCAGCAGGCGCAGGACGGGCCAATTGGCGGCGCCCGCGGCCACCGCCAGCGGCGTGTCCTGATCGTGGTTGCGGATTTCCAGCGGCGCCTGCGCGTCGATGAGGATCGCCGCGACCGCCGGCTCGGCGCACAGCGCGGCGTAATGCAGCGGCGTGTTGCCCTCGGCGTCCGGGCGCGCCGGATCCGCGCCGTTCGCGATCAGCACGGTCACCATTTCCGGGCGGCCCGCGTGGCACGCGCGCGTGGTCGCGAGCAACGCCGTGAGGCCCGCGTGGGCGCGGTTGACGTCGGCGCCCTTGCCGATCAGCGCGCGCAGCAGGCGCGTGTCGGACAGCTCCGCGGCGAGAACCAGCGCGGGGCGCTGGTCGCGTGCGCCCGCGGGCGGCGTTGCGTCGGGACTCGCGCCTTGCGCGAGCCAGTCGAGCGCCGCCGCGACATCGCCGTTGCGCGCCGCCGTCAGCAGGTTTTCATCGAGGACGGATTGTGCAAGTCCCGCCGGCTGCGCGGATTCTTCGGTTGGTGCCTCGGACACCGTTGCCACGTCGTCGCCAGTGCCTTCCTCCCCGCGGATGTCCCCGGCGTCTGCACGTCCACCCGGCGCCATAGGCCCGGGCGGCCACGGCGCGGGCTGCTGTCCACGCACGTCGAACAGCAGACGCAGGGTGCGGTTCGCGACGATCAGCGAGCACACCGGCAGCAACAGAACCGCGTACAGGAACAGCGACGCGGTGCGGATTTCATCGGGCAGGCTGGCGCCGATCCCGGCCAACGTGAGCGCACCGAAGGCGATCGCCAGTTGCGCGAGCGAAGCGGGCAGGAAGTGCGTCGCGAACAGGTCGCGGCCGCGCGTCAGGTGTCGCGCGAACGCGGCGCTGCGCGCCAGCGCCGCGATGATCCAGGAATGCTGACCGCCCGCGGGAAACGCGTCGTCCCACTCGAACACCAGGCCGAACACCGGCCAGAACCGCCACAGCACGACCAACGCGACCACGAGCGCGAGGCACAAGCCCAGCACGGCGATCAGGGAGGGCGCCTGCGACAACGCCGTCAGCGGCCACGCGACCAGCACGAACACCACGGCGGTGTGGATCGCCAGCGCGATCAGGTGCACCGGTCCGCGCCGGAGCGCAGTCCGGGCAAAACGCGGCGAGCAGCCGAAGCCGATCGCGTGGCAAACCGCCGCCATCGACAGCGAAGCCCCGATCAGCAGCAGCAGCAGGGAATAGCGTTCCCATGGTTGGGGTATCCAGATCGCGAGGAACAGTGCGATCAATGAAGGCAGGAAACACGGCAGGGACCGCGCGAGCGGCGGTCGTCGCAGGGATTTGGTCTGGGGCATTTCGGGGCTCGGGCAACGGACGCCCAAGTATAGGGAAGCAGTGTGTATCAAGCCCAACGCGAGCCAGCCGCGCATGGCATCGCAGCGCGTGCGGGGCGCCGCCGGTCGCGCGTTGTGGCAGGTGAGATCGGCGCCCACCGAAGCCGCGTGGAGCGACACGCGGCCGGCGTCGGTTGCGCGCCGGAATCTGCACGACCGGCTTGCGCGGATCGTGGTGCACTGCCATAGTCGCGATAACAAAATTCATACAAACGTATGAAAGCGGCACGCAGCGCAGCGCGCCTCGTGCCGGCTGCGGAAACTCCAAATCATGCACGTCCTTTCAACGGAGATCCATTGATGAACAAGCAATCGATTTCGGCGTCCGGACTGGCCGGGCTCGTGCTCGCCGCGCTCGGCGTCGCCGTGTGCGGAGCGCTGGTCAGTCCGGCCGCGTCCGCGTCGGGTTTCCAGATCAGCGAAAACACCGCGCAGGCGCTGGGGCGCGCGTACGCAGGCCGCGAAGCGGCGGGCAACGACGCTTCGGTCGTGATCAACAACCCCGCGGCGATGGTGGATTTCGACACCTACGCGGTGCAGCTCGATGCGACCGCGATCAACGTGAGCACCCAGTTCCACGGCGGTGGCGCCGACGCGCTCGGGCGCCCGCTCACCGGCGGCAATGGCGGCAACGGCGGCGGCGTGTACGGCATCCCCGCGATCAGCTTCATCGCGCCCATCGCGCAGGATTGGCGGATCGGCTTCGGCATTGATGCGCCGTTCGGCCTGAAGACGCAATACGACGCCGGCTGGGTCGGGCGCTACGAGGCGCTCAAATCCAGCGTCAAGTCCATGGATTTCGTGGGCTCGGTGGCGTGGGCGGTCAATCCCTCGTTCTCGCTCGGCGTTTCGGTGATCGCGCAGAAGACCACGATCGACCTTTCCAATGCGGTGGACATGGGTGCGGTGATGGCGGCGGCGCCGTTCAACCTGTTCCCGACCTTCCTGCCGCAGTCGGCGGACGGTTTTGCCGAAGTGCGCGGCGACAACTGGAAGTGGGGCTGGCAGCTCGGTGCGCAGTGGAAGCCGACGCCGCGGGACACCCTGGCCCTCGCCTACCACGCCAAGATCGTCCATCACATCAACGGACAGGCGTATTTCACGGTGCCCCAGAGCGTCCAGTTCGTGCTGGGTCAGGCGCAGGTGCCGCTGTTCCAGAACACCGCCGCGAGTGGCGCGTTCGCGACGCCCGCCATCGCCTCGCTGAGTTACTGGCACAAGACGCTTGGGCCCGTGTCGTTCGGCGCGGAACTTTCCTGGACCGGCTGGAAGTCGTTCCAGGACCTCGCGATCACCTTCGCCAATCCGGTGCAGCCGCCGACCAGCCTGAACTACGACTGGCGCAACACCTGGTTCGGTTCGGTGGGCATGGATTATCGCGTCAACGACACGTGGACCCTGCGCGGCGGGCTCGCCTATGACCAGACGCCCACCCGCAACTTCTCGCGCGACCCGCGCATTCCGGACGGTGGACGCCGCTGGATCTCGTTCGGCGCCGGCTGGACGCCCGTGCGGGACCTGACCTTCAACCTCGGCTACGCCCACCTGTTCGTCAACGACGGTGGCGTCAACGACGTGTCGACGACCGGCGACACGCTGGTCGGAAGCTTCGACAACTCGGGCGACCTGCTCGGAATTTCGATGCAGTACAAGTTCTGATGCCACGCGGCCGGTGGTGCGATGGCGAGAACCCCGCCCCACGGCGGGGTTCTTGTATGCGCGCGCGTGGTGCCCGGCAAAGTGTCCGCGAAAGTGTCCGCGGCCTTGATGACTGGTGGTTCGGTGCCGATCCGGCCGGATTCGACGTTGCTCGATCCGTTCTACGCGGAGGCGCGCTACACGACCGCGGACTTCTTCGCGATGTTCGACGCGCCGTTCCTCTACGGCCGCGGCTGGACGGCCGCGGACGACGACGCACGCGCGCGCGACGTGGTCATCACCCGCCAGCTCAACGCCAAGCTGTTCCGGGGCGCCGACAGTGTCGGTCGCACGCTGCGGATCGGCGACAACACGTTCCGGGTCGTCGGCGTGCTGAACCGCTGGCGTCCCAACCCGCATTTCTACGACCTCAACACGGGCACCTACGACTACTACGAGCAGGTGTTCGTGCCGCTGCAGACCGCGCTTGGATTGCACTTCGACTTCAACGGGTCCGCCGATTGCTGGGCCAACGGCACCGGCGGCGTCGGCGGGACCTATCCGACGGCGACGTGCGTGTGGCTGCAGTTCTGGGTACAGCTCGATTCGGCCGCGAAGGCAGCCGCGTACAAGCAATTCCTGGTGCATTACTCCGAAGAGCAAAAGGTGCTCGGGCGTTTCCAGCGTGCACCGAACGTGCGCCTCGACGATCTCATGCAGTGGCTGGCGTACAACCGCGTCGTGCCCAGCGACGTGCGCCTGCAGGCGTGGCTGGCGTTCGGGTTCCTGCTGGTGTGCCTCGTCAATACCGTCGGCCTGATGCTCGCGAAGTTCCTGCGGCGATCGGCGGATCTCAGCGTACGCCGAGCGCTGGGTGCGTCGCGGCGCGCGCTGTTCGCCCCGTTGCTGACCGAATCCGGTGTGATCGGCCTTGCCGGCGGCGCAGGTGGACTGCTGTTGGCGCTGTTCGGCCTGTGGCTGGTGCGGCACCGTTCGTCCGACTACGCCGCGCTGGCGCACCTCGATCCCTCGATGTTGCTGCTCACCCTGGTGCTTGCGATCGCCGCCACGCTGCTGGCCGGGCTCCTGCCCGCGTGGCGCGCGTGCCACGTCGCGCCGGCCCTGCAACTCAAGAGCAACTGACATGGACATCGCGCCCATCCTGGCGACGTTGCGCCGGAACAAGATGATCGTCTGGTTGCTGTTGCGGGAAATCGCGCTGACCTGCGCGATCGTCTGCAACGGCGTGTTCCTGATCGTGCAGCGGACGCACCACATGGACATGCCAAGCGGCATCGACGAGCATGGCCTGGTGCTGCTGCAGCAGGCGCCGATCGATGCTCCGGCGGACCGCTATGCACGCGCGCAGGCCGACCTTGCCACGCTGCGGCAGGTTCCGGGCGTAGTGGCTGTTGGCATGACCAACCAGGTGCCGTTCGGTGGCTACTCGTCGAACGCCAACGTCAGACTGACACCGACGCAACCGCTGCCCACCCTGAATGCGGCCACGTACTTCGGCGAAAACCTGATCCAGACGTTCGGCCTTCGCGTGATCGCCGGCCGCGCCTTCCGGCCCGACGAGTTCGTGAAGGCCGATGTGGTGATAGCGGCGCTCCAGTCCGGCGGCTAAAAGGGATTCCCGGCGCCCGTGATTGTCAGCCGCGCGCTGGCGGAGCAGCTGTGGCCCGGGCAACCGGCGCTCGGCAAGTTGCTGTACCTGACGCCGGAAGCAAGCTTCCGCGTCATCGGGGTGGTCGCGACGCTGGCGCGTGCGAACGCGCATGACAACCGCACCGCGCAGTACTCGATGATCATCCCCCTCGAGATGGGTGCGGACAAGAACCAGACGTACGTGATCCGCACCCGCCCGCAGGATCGTCAACGCGTGCTGCGCGCGGCGGTCGCCGCGCTGAAGCAGATCGACGCGGAGCGCGTGATCACGCACACCCGCACCTTCGACGCGGTGCGCGAATCGTATTTCCGCGACGACCGTGCGATGGCGGGGATTCTGGTCAGCGTGATCGTGGCGCTGTTGCTGGTCACGGGACTCGGGATTGGCGGCCTCGCCAGCTTCTGGGTCGCGCAACGGCGCAAGCAGATTGGTATTCGCCGCGCATTGGGCGCACGGACGATCGACATCCTGCGTTATTTCCAGACCGAGAATTTCCTGATCGTCACGTTCGGCATCGTGCTGGGCATGGTGCTGGCCTACGGTCTCAGCCTGCTGCTGATGCATCACTACGAGCTGCCACGCCTGCCGTGGTTCTACCTGCCGATCGGCGCAGTTGCCTTGTGGGCGCTGGGGCAACTCGCTGTGCTCGGGCCAGCATTGCGCGCCGCCGCAGTTCCACCGGTGGTGGCGACGAGGAGCGTGTGAGGGATGCGGACGGTGAAGACGCGAGGATCACCCGAACAGCGTTTCGATCAGCCTGGCCTTGTCGATCCGGTGATGTGTAGAGACCCCGGCGAGGATGGCATTGAGGGTGCCGGGCTTGATCGGGTCATGGTCAGGCACGGTCAGCGAGTGCGACGTGGGTGCATCGCACGTCAGGCGAATGTGCGAACCGTTTTGACGCGTAACGCGCTACCCGAGCCTTGCCAGCGCCTTGACCAGTTGTCGCGCATCGACATCGCGCGGCAGCTTCATGCCGCCAGTATTTCTTCGCGCACGAAGTGCAGGCGGATCACCTTTGGGCCTTCGCCTTCATCGAAATGGCAGCGCACCGCGTCACGAACGTTGCCACGCAGCTCGTCGAGTGAGTCGGCTTCGGTGAAGATCGCCTGCCCGAATGCGTGGGCCGTGTATCCGCCCTCGTCCGCTTCTTCGACCTGGAAAATGATTTCGTTCATCTCGTGGCCCTCGGGTGGGTTTCATCTTGCTTCAGGGTGCGCGGCAAGGAAGGTGTGAATGTTCGCGTACTACCTCGATCTCGCGCTGCGCAGCTTCCGCCGCAACGAGGTGCTCACGGCGCTGATGGTGCTGGCGCTCGGGCTCGGCATTGGCGTGTCGATCACGACGCTGACCGTGTTGAAGCTGCTGTCGGGCGATCCGTTGCCGCAGAAGAGCGCAAGGTTGTTCACCCCCGAGCTGAACCCGCTCACCGCCCAGGAGGCGAACGGCGCCGGCCCCGCACCAATGGGTAACCTGGTCTCGTACGTAGATGCGATGAGCCTGATGCGCGCACAAGGCGCAGCGTCAGGCAGCCACGGCGCTGACGGGCGTGAAGATTTCGCCGCAAAGGCCGAATCAGAGCCCGTTTTTCAGCAACGGCGTGATGACCACCGCCGATTTCTTTGCAACGTTCGACGTTCCCTTCCGGTACGGCAGTGGCTGGAGCGACCAGCAAGGCGAGGACCGCGCACGCGCGGCCGTGATCGGGCGGCGACTCGACGACAAGCTGTTCGGCGGCCGCGACAGCGTCGGCAAAACCATCCGCGTCAATGATCACGACTACCGCATCATCGGCGTACTGCGGCACTGGGCACCGCAGCCCAACTTCTACTCGGTCAACCTCGGCGGACGCAGCTACGGCCACGGAGACGAGGTGTTCATGCCGCTCTACTCGGCGCGCGCGGACCGGGTGGGCCCGGAAAGCGTCGATTGCTTCGACAACCCGACCGGCAACCTCGAAACCGATCCGTGCGCGTGGCTGACAGTACGGGTGGAGCTCGCGCATCCGTCGGACGCGCGGGCATACAAAACCTTCCTTGCCAATTACGCACACGCGCAGGTCAGGGTGGGGCGGTTCCATCTGGCCGAGGAATGGCTGCCCAGCTTGACGAGCTTTCTGTCCCAACAGCAAGTGGTACCGGATGATGCTCGCCTGCAGGCCTACCTCGCCTTCGGGTTCCTGCTGATCTGCGTCGTCGGCACGGTGGGCTTGCTGCTTGCCAAGTGCTTGGGGCGTTCGCATGAAATCGGTGTGCGGCGCGCACTCGGGGCATCCCGCGCCGCAATCTTCGCTCAGTTCATGATTGAGTCCGGGATGGTTGGCCTTGCGGGCGGCGTGCTCGGACTGGTGTTCGCGGAAATCGGCTTGTGGGAAATTCGGCGCGAACCCGTGCAATACGCCCACCTCGCCCATCTCGATCCGGCGATGTTCGGGGCCACGTTCCTGATCGCGCTTGTCGCGAGCCTGGCCGCGGGCCTGTTGCCGGCCTGGCGTGCGTGCGTGGTGGCGCCGGCACCCCAATTGAAGGACGTGTAGGGCGGACATCCTACGCCGCCCGAAAAACGTGTAGGGCGGACATCGCCCGCCGCCCAGGCCGATATGGCGGGCAGTGCCCGCCCCGCGACCGCAATAAAGGAAGTTGCGCCATGGAAATCCAGCCCATCCTCGCTGCGCTGCGCAAGCACAGGATTCCGGCCACGCTGATCGTGCTCGAAATCGCGCTGGCCTGCGCGGTGTTATGCAATGCCGTATTCATGATCGGTCATCGCATCGGCGAGATGCGCATCCCGAACGCGATCGACCAGAACGGTATCGTGGATGTCGACGTCAACGGTATCGACTTGAAACACGCGAATGCCGACATTCCGCGCAATCTGGCAGCTTTGCGCGAGATCCCGGGCGTGAGTGCCGCGGCCGCGATCAACATGGTTCCGCTGTCGGGTGGCAACATGACCGTCGCCCCCGCCGCGACAACATTGGCCCAAGTCGGCCAGAAAGGCAGCCCAACAGTGGGTCCCTATGCGTTCACGCGCGACGGCCCCGTAGCGTTGGGGCTGCGTCTGCTGCGCGGTCGCTGGTTCAACGCCGACGAGTACGCCGACGGCGTTCTTGGCAGCAACAACCTGCCAAAAGGCCACTCGGTCGCCATCACGGAGCGTTTGGCTCGCCGCATGTGGCCAGGGCAGGACGCGCTGGGCAAGCAACTCTTTTTGGGTTCAAAGCAGTACACGGTGATCGGTATCGTCGCGAACGTTTTGCTGCCTGTACGGGTCAATGGCCCTGGCAACTTCAGCAACGCCGCGTTCTTCCCGGTCAGCTCAAGCGCCGGCGGCATCGGATTGAACAATTACATCCTGCGCACAGCGCCGCAGAACCGCGAGCGCGTCCTGCACCATGCCGTCGCGAAGCTGAAGGCGTTGTCACCCGACGCCGTGGTCAAGGGACAGACCTTCACCGAAATCCGCGACAAGTATTT
Source organism: Rhodanobacteraceae bacterium (assembly GCA_050738115.1). Lineage (GTDB taxonomy): Bacteria > Pseudomonadota > Gammaproteobacteria > Xanthomonadales > Rhodanobacteraceae > 66-474. The sequence goes on along the minus strand of JBOHYX010000010.1, from coordinate 4,830 downwards.
CGCCACCACGCGCAGCATGGTCTGGATGCTGGTGCAGGTGTGCATCGTGATGTTGGTGGCGACCGCGTTCAGCATCGTGGGCCTCACCAGTTTCTGGGTCGGCCAGCGGCGCCGGCAGATCGGCATCCGGCGCGCGCTCGGTGCTACACGCGCGCAAATCGCCCAGTACTTCCAGACCGAAAATTTCCTGTTGAGCACGGCGGGCGTCGTCGTCGGAATGATCCTCGCCTACGGCGCCAACCTGTACCTGATGGCGCATTACCAACTGGATCGTATGCCCTGGTATTACCTGCCAGCCAGTGCAGTCGTGTTGTGGATACTGGGGCAGCTCGCGGTACTGGGGCCCGCGCTGCGTGCTGCGGCGGTGCCGCCGGTCGTCGCCACGCGGTCGGTTTGATCTTGTGATCGCTGATTTGTGCCTGACGGCGCCGGGGAAATCCTGATCGAACTGGCACCGGTCGAGTAGACTGACCCCGATGCGTCAGGCGTGAATTGCCGCGTACCGGTGCCGTCCCGATGGTCATGTCGCTGGGTAGTTTCCGGGCGCGAGGAGCACACGATGGATTACCGCGAGATCATCACCATCGAACCCGGCAAGCGCGGCGGCAAGCCGTGCATTCGCGGACTGCGCGTCACGGTGTACGACGTGTTGGGCTATCTGGCGTCCGGCATGACGCCGCAACAAATCATCGATGATTTCGATTATTTGACCCTTGATGACGTTCACGCGTGCCTGGCTTATGCTGCCGATCGCGAACGCCATCAACTGGTCATGGGTGCGTGAAACTGTTGTTCGACGAGAATCTGTCGCCGAAGCTGGCCATGGCGTTGGCGGATCTGTTTCCCGATTCCACGCACGTCCACCGCGTCGGACTCGGCAGCGCGCCGGACACCGAAGTCTGGGTTTTCGCGCGCACGCACGGCTTTACGCTGGTCAGCAAGGGTTCGGACTTTCACGAGCTGAGCTTGCTGCGAGGCTATCCCCCCAAGGTGATCCGGCTCAAACGCGGGGAACTGCATGACCCGTCAGATCGCAGCCATCTTGCGCGGCAGCGCCGTGCAGATCGAGGCGATGCAGGACGATCCCCAGGCAGCTTTTCTGCTGCTGTTGTGACGGCCCGCCGCGATTCAGCCGCGCGCAGCAGACGCTCTCCTGCGGCACTCAAGTTCCATGCAAAGTCAGCGGGCTGGCGTTCCCACGCGCGGCGGCGGTAGCACCGGTGGTGGCGACGCGGTCGGTTTGACGCGGCGATTCGTCGAGTCGGCGGAGTGACCGGTGGTGACGTTCGCAGCGGCCATGTTGACCTGTCGTCAGACCGCATGATCTCAATAGTGATACCATCGACACATGGACAAAATCGCGCGGTTGGTGCAACAACTGCGCGAAACGCCGCACAACGTGCGATTCGTCGATCTCGCAGGGATATGCGACCACTACTTCGGTGCGCCTCGCCAGCGCGGCACCAGTCGTCGCGTTTATCGGACGCCGTGGCCGGGTGACCCGCGGGTCAATATCCAGCGCGGTGCCGGCGGGATGGCCAAAACGTATCAGGTCAAGCACGTGCTTGCGGCAATCCGCAAGCTGGAGGAACAACGATGATGGATACCCGTCACTACACCTATCGCGTCATGTGGTCGGAGGAGGACCGGGAATATGTCGGCCTGTGCGCCGAGTTTCCTGCCCTTTCCTGGCTGGCGATTTCGATGGAGGGCGCGCTCAAGGGCGTCGCCCGCGTGGTGTCAGGCGTTGTCAAGGACATGCGCACGAGCGGCGAAGAGGTCCCGGCACCGATCGCCACGAGGCGCTACTCGGGAAAATTCCAGGTGCGCACCACGCCAGAGCGTCATCGCTTGCTGGCGATGGAAGCGGCCGAAGCGGGTGTCAGTATCAACCGCCTGGTGAATGACCGGCTGGCCGGGTGAGCAGCGTCTGATTCAGGACCGGTGCGCGCGCGCAGAACCGGTGTTCGCGCGGGGACATGGGTCCTGCAACAATGTCGCGTGCACGAACGCGCCCCGCGGTGCCGCCGGCGGTTGCGACGCGAAGCGGGTGATGGCCGTCAATCCCTCCCCCGTCGGGGGGAGGGCATGCGCACGCGCGACTTCACGCCGGCCAAGCTGCCTCGCAATGCGGGGCGTCGTATGTTGCAGCCCGTCAGCCCGATGTCGCGGGTGGCTCCGGTGGCATCAGCTTGATGACCTTGTCCCGGATCGTCGGGTTGGTCTGCACCGCCTGCGCAATCTGCACGTAACGTTGCGTCGACAGGTGCTGGCTGCGCACCGCGGCTTCCATCTGCTGTTCGGCCGACTTTTCGATCTTGGTGCGCGCATCCGGGGACTTCGCCGAGGCGATCTGCGGCTGTATGGACTTGCGGATGTTCTGCACGTCCACCGCGGCCTTCGCGAAGTTCTTCAACTCGGTTTCGGTCGGGGCCGGTCCGGTGTTCGGTGCGGCCGGCGCGGCGCCTTGGGCGGGCGGCGACTGGGCCGATGGCTGGGTCTGGGCGAATGCCGCGGGCGCCGCCAGCAACGCGGCTCCGATCGCGACGGCCAAAGTCGCGCCTGTTCCATGGAATCGGCTGATCATTGAATTCTCCTTTGCAGCCAAGAAAAGAACGGCGTCTACAGGACGCCGTACACCAACCGTAAGTGCGCGCGCGATCCCACCGCAACCGCATCCGGCGATGCGGTTCAGGCAAGCGTTAACGTGGTGGGACTTCGTTCAGGCTGCGACGGCGCGCACGGCACCGCGCCACCATATCGCCGCGGCACGTCCACTTCTTCGTGCCGTGCGAGCGGCCGCCATGCGCGGAGGGGATCAATCCTGCAGCGTCAGCAGTGTCGCGTTGCCGCCCGCGGCGGTGGTGTTGACGGTGAAGGTGCGTTCGGTCGCGAAGCGCAGCAGGTAATGCGGGCCGCCAGCCTTGGGCCCGGTGCCCGACAGGTTCTCGCCGCCGAACGGCTGCACCCCGACCACGGCGCCGATCTGGTTGCGGTTCACGTAGAGGTTGCCGACGCGCGCGCGGCGGCGGATGTGCTCGACGGTTTCGTCGATGCGGCTGTGCACGCCGAGCGTCAGCCCGAAGCCGGTTGCGTTGATGGCATCGATCACCTGATCGAGTTCGTCGGCGTTCCAGCGCACTACGTGCAGGGCGGGGCCGAATACCTCGTGCGTCAGCAGCTTGATCGAAGGAATCTCATACGCGCGCGGCGCAAAGAAGGTGCCGTACTCGGCGCCGGCCGGGAGCTTGGCCGTATTGATGAGCCTGGCCTGCCCGCGCATGACTTCGGCGTGTTCCTCGAGTGCGGCACAGGATGGCTGGTCGATCACCGGGCCGACGTCGGTCGAGAGCAGCGCCGGATCGCCGACCTTCAGCTCGTCCATCGCGCCCTTCAACATCTCGATCACGTGGTCGGCAACGTCGTCCTGCACGAACAACACGCGCGCCGCCGAGCAGCGTTGGCCCGCGGAATCGAATGCGCTGGTCATCACGTCCTTGATGAGTTGTTCGGGCAGCGCCGAGGAATCGGCGATCAGCGCGTTCTGCCCGCCGGTTTCGGCGATCAGGGCGGCGATCGGCGCATCGCGGCCGGCCAGCGTGCGGTTGATGGTCCACGCGGTTTCGGTTGAACCAGTGAAACACACGCCGGATACCCTTGCGCGGGTCAGGAGGGTCTTGCCGACGACCGAGCCCTTGCAGGGCAGGAATTGCAGCACCTTTTCGGGGACGCCGGCCTCGTGGAACAGGCGCGTAGCCGCACAGCCGGTCAGCGAGGTCTGGTCGGCCGGCTTGGCGATCACGCTGTTGCCGGCGGCGAGGCCGGCGGCGACCTGGCCGGCAAAGATCGCCAGAGGAAAATTCCACGGGCTGATGCACACGAACACGCCGCGGCCGTGCAGGTAGAGCTGGTTGGATTCGCCGGTGGGGCCGGGGAGGTCTTCGGGCCGGCCGAACAGCTTGCGCGCGAGGCCCGCGTAGTAGCGGCACATGTCCGCCGCCTCGCGCACCTCGCCGATCGCGGCGGGAATGGTCTTGCCGGCCTCGCGCACGCACAGGGCGATCAATTCGCCGCGGCGCTGCTCGAGCAGGTCGGCGGCGCGCTCGAGGATCGCCGCGCGCTTGTCGGCGGGCGTGTCGTCCCACGCCGGCTGCGCCGCGACGGCATTGTCGAGCGCGTGCAGGACGGTCGCTTCGTCGGCGTTGCGGGTCCGGCCGACGACGACGCGATGGTCGGCCGGGTTGGTGACGTCGTGCGGCCCGGCCGTGGTCTGTGCGCCCGGCACCAGCGGTTCGGAGTGCCACGGTCCGCGCGTGGCGTTGACCGTTTCGGCGAGAGCCTTCAGCTCGTCATCGTTGGCAAGATTGACGCCCATGGAATTTTTCCGGATGGCGGGGTACAGGTCGATCGGCAGCGGAATGCGCGGATGCTGGTAGTGACCGCCGTGCGCCGCGCCGAACGCCCGCACGTCCGCGCACGGATCGGCCACCAGTTCATGGATCGGCAGCTTGTCGTCGCTGATGCGGTTGACGAAACTGGTGTTGGCGCCGTTCTCCAGCAGTCGCCGCACCAGGTACGGCAGCAGGTCCTCGTGGCTGCCGCACGGCGCGTACACGCGGCACGGCACGTTCCAGTGGTCACCGCCGATCACCTCGGCGTACAGGTCCGCGCCCATCCCGTGCAGGCGCTGGAATTCGAACGGACGGCCCTTCGCCAGATGCTGGATCATGGCGATGGTGTTTGCGTTGTGGGTCGCGAACTGCGGGTAGATCAACGCCGGATCGGCGTCCAGCAGGCGCCTGGCGCAGGCAAGGTAGGACACGTCGGTGT
>JBOHYX010000009.1:0-18405 GCA_050738115.1 Rhodanobacteraceae bacterium | reverse complement strand
GCGCTGCGCACCTGCGAGAGCGCCTCGCGCGCCACGTGTTCGACGTCGGCGATTTCGCGCCGCGCAGCCTGCGGATCACGCTCGACCAGGCGCCCGGCCAGTTCCGATTTCAGCGCCACCAGCGACAGCGTGTGTCCGAGCAGGTCGTGCAGGTCACGGCCGATCCGTTCGCGCTCGGCGCTGGCGGCGAGGCGGCGGATCTCGTCGTGGGTCAGGCGCAGCTCGGCGCGGCGCTGGCGCTGCAGACGACCATAGATGCCGAGGCCACCAATGACGAGGCTCAAGACCCAGAAATTGGCAAGGTACTGCCACGGGATGCCGAAGGCGACCCATTCTATGCTGAAGGCCACCAGCATCCCCAAAATCAGGGCAAAGGCTCGCCGCGGCGTGCCCCAATCGCCTGCCATCGCACAGGCGTAGATCACGTAGGTACCGATGTACGCGTTGAACGGCAGCACCGCGAGTGACAGCGCAGTCGTCGCGAGCGCAAACCAGATCAACCTCCGGCGCGGACAAAGTGCCCCCGCCACGTACAGTGCGAGGAACACCGGCAAGCTCGCCAGCGTCGGCCACAGCCAGTGCCCGAAGACCGAGGCCTGGCCGAACAGAGCCGGGCCGAACACCCAGACCAGCCAGATCAACCAGATCCACGACAACACGCGGGAGCCGTGCGCCCGCGCATCCGCCCTTTCGACACCGAGGACGGAATCGGGCGCCGCGCGAAACCCGCAATCCATCAAGCGCATGTACGCATCCTACCCGTCCCGGTTGGCCACCGCCTCACCATACATACGGCACGAACCGACGGGTGCGCCGCATGTACTCGCGATAGGCCGGACCGATGCCCTCGCACAGCGCACGTTCCTCGACCCTTACCCGGTAGCCGTAGCCGATCAGCATTCCGAGGACTATCAGCACGATGCTGGCCCAGTTCGTCATCGCGAGTGCCAGTCCGATCATCGCCACCATCGCCCCGCTGTACGAAGGATGCCGGATCAGCCGGTACGGCCCCGTATCGACGACATACTGGCCGGCGCGCGTCGCCACGCTGCGGGTAAAGAACCGGCCCAGCACCCGGATCGCGTACCAGCGGAACGCCATCCCGATCAACATCAAGGCGATCCCGATCCAGAACAGCACCGGCTGGTATGCGGCAATCGTGGTCGCGGGCACGTTGAATGCAAACCAGAACGCCAAAAAGATGCCGCCGCCCACGGACAGCATGATGACCCAATACGAACCGCGGTCGTGGCGCACCGCGCCCTTTTCCGGATTCTGGAAGAACTTGCCGATGAATTCCGGCGCGAAGGACACGACGAACAGCGCGTAAAACACGACGAGGTGGACATACGAATGTGCGATCAGCGCGGTCATGGCGGCACCCGATCAACGTCTAACCTTCGTTTCATTTTGTCGTCATTCCGGGGCGGCATGCGGCTTCATCGCAGGCCGAACCCGGAATGACGAACTTTTCGTGGCATCAGCGATCCCGGATCCGTCGCCAGCCGCGCAACGCGACCGCCAGGCACGCGATCGTGAATACAACGAGGTAAACAAGGTGCACGACAAGACTCCCGCGCGCGTCCACGTGGATGATGCCGAGCGCGATCTGGGACAGGTGATAAGCCGGTAGCCAAACTGCAACCTGCTGCAGGAAATGCGGCAGATACTGGATCGGCACCCACAGGCCCGCGAGGAACGACATCGGCAGGTAGATGAGATTGACGATCGCCGCCGATGCCTGCCCGTTGACGCCGACGCCCACCACCAGGCCCAGCGCACAGAACGGCAGCGCGCCAAGCACCAATGTGACGGCAAGCCCGATCCACTCGCGAGGCGGCATCGCGACGCCGCCCAGGCTCGCGCCCAGCACGAACAGGATCAGGACGACGATCAACGCGAACAGCATCGCCATCACGGCCTTCGCGGCGAGATAGGCCAGCGGCGGCATCGGCGCGACGCGTTTCATCGCAAGCACGCCGCGTTCGCGCTCGGTCCCGACCCCGACGCCGAACCCGAACAGCGCCGGCGCCATGATCCCGAAAGTGCCGTAGGTCGCCAGCATGAAGGTGGCCGCCTGATGGTTTCCGGCCTTGCCGAACACCAGCCCGAAGAACACGTAGAACATGGTCGGGAACAGCAACGTCGGCAGCGCGAAGGCCGGCGTGCGCAGCACGTTCATGAACTCGAAGCGCGCCTCGCGCAGGTACACGCCCAGGGTGTCGCGCGGGGACCAGTTGCGGACGACGATCGCGTTCATGCCGCATCCTCCGCGCCGTGGCCATGCGTGAGGGAAAGAAAGGCCTCGTCGAGGCGGGCCCCGCTGACCTCCAGTTCGCCCAGATCGGGGTCGAGTTCGAGCAACCTGCGCAGCACCGGTTCGGGGTGGTTCGACACGATCTCGAGCCGGCCCTCCACGACCGCCGCGTGGACGACGCCGGGCCACTGCGCGACCGGCGCGGCATCGAGCGCGGTGACGCAACGGATCCGCCGCCGCGCGACCGTGCGCTTGATGTCGGCGGGCGAGCCGTCGGCGATCACGCGCCCGTGGTTCAGGACCACGATGCGGTCGGCCAGCGCGTCGGCTTCCTCGAGATAGTGCGTGGTCAGCACGATGCTGCGGCCCTGCATTTTCAGGTTCCGCAGTGCCGCCCACAGGGTCTGCCGCGCCTCCACGTCCATCCCCGCGGTCGGCTCGTCGAGGAACAGCAGTTCCGGATCCCCGCACACGGCCAGCGCGAAGCGCAGGCGCTGCTGCTCGCCGCCGGAAAGCTTCGCGACCGCGCGTGTGGCGAGACCCTCCAGCCCAGCCAGGCGCAACGTCGCTGCGGGCGGCAAGGGATTGGGGTAATACCCCGAATACAGGGCGATCATTTCCCGGACGCGCGCATGTCCGCCGAGTTGTGCGCCCTGTAGCATGGCGCCGGTGCGACGCCGGGCCGCGAGATCGCGCGGCGCGTGCCCGAACAGTTCGACACGGCCGGCGCTCGGCAACGTCAGTCCCAGCAGCAGCGAGATCGCCGTGGTCTTGCCCGCGCCATTCGGGCCGAGCAGCGCCAGCAGTTCGCCGCGACGGATCTCGAGGTCGACCGCATCGAGCGCGGTCACGTTGCCGTAGGACCGCGTGACGCCGAGCAGGCGCGCGGCTGGCGCGTCGTCGCGTGCTGCCGGTCGCGTCGGTCGGCGCGGCGATACACCTCTTGCTATCTCGTCCAGCATTGCCCGCATGGCTGTTCCTCGCGGAGTCTGCGCACAGTGTGGACACGGTTGGCCTCGGCGGAGAGTCCCGGCCGTCAACCGTCGCGTCTGACAGCCGTCATGCATGGTGCAAGGGGGTTACGCGGGCGCGGCCGCGCTGTTAGAATGAATGGACGTTTTCTTTTCCGGTTTAAATACTTACGCGCGACGCCCCGGTGGCGTCGCTACGCTGGAGGCTCCCATGAAACCGATCGACACCCTGCACGAACTGCGCAACCACGGCGGCAAGATTCGCACCCGCGGTCTGGATGACGCCACCGTCGAGCGTTTTGCCGCGGCGGACGCCGACCTTGCCGACGCGATCGCCGACGCGCATGCAGCCTTCACGCAACTCGAGTCGGCCCACCCGGAAGTGCTGGGCCTCGACGAGAACGCCCAACTGCACGCGGTGCAGTCCGGATTCGTCAACTTCTATCCGGATGACGGGGTTTGCCCGTACGTGCCGCTGGCCGCGCGCGGCGCGTGGGTCGTCACCTTGAAAGGGGCGGTGCTCTACGACTGCGGCGGTTACGGCATGCTGGGTTTCGGCCACAACCCGCCGGCGGTGATGCAGGCGCTGGCCAAGCCGCAGGTCATGGCCAACATCATGACGCCTTCGCTCGCGCAGCACGCGTTCAGCGAGGCGTTGCGGGCCAAGGTCGGCCACCATCGCGGCGAGCACCCGTTCGCGAAATTCATGTGCCTTAACTCGGGCTCGGAATCGGTGACGCTCGCCGCCCGCATCGCCGATATCAACGCCAAGATCCAGACCGATGCGGGCGCGAAGTACGCGCGCCGCACCATCAAGCGGCTCACGATGAAGGGCGCTTTCCACGGGCGCACCGGGCGCCCCGCGCTGTACTCGGATTCGACCCGCAAGGCCTACCAGGCGACGCTGGCGAGCTTCCGCGACGAACATTCGGTCATCACGATCCCGCCTTACGACGTGGCAGCGTTGCGCGCAGCGTTCGACGAGGCGGAAAGGAACGGCTGGTTCTTCGAGGCCATGTTCCTCGAGCCGGTGATGGGCGAAGGCGATCCGGGCCGCGCGGTCACGCCGGAGTTCTACGCCGCAGCGCGCGAACTCACCGCCAGGCACGATTCGTTGCTGCTGGTCGATTCCATCCAGGCCGGCCTGCGCGCGCACGGCGTACTATCGATCGTGGACTATCCGGGCTTCGAAAAGCTGCCGGCGCCCGACATGGAAACCTGGTCCAAGGCCCTCAACGCGGGCCAGTTCCCGCTCTCGGTGCTGGCGCTGAACGGGCGCGCCGCCAAGCTGTACCGCAAGGGCACCTATGGCAACACGATGACGGGCAACCCGCGCGCGCTCGACGTCGCCTGCGCGGTGCTCGAGTCGCTCACTCCGGAATTGCGTGCCAACATCCGCGACCGCGGCGTCGAGTTGGTCAAGAAGCTGACGGCGCTCAAGGGCGAACTTGGCGGCCTCATCACCAAGGTGCAGGGCACGGGCCTGCTGTTCTCGTGCGAGCTCGCGCCCGAGTTCAAGTGCTCCGGCGCGGGTTCCACCGAAGAGTACATGCGCGAGCACGGCGTCAACGTCATCCATGGCGGTGCCAATTCGCTGCGCTTCACGCCGCACTTCGCGATCAACGAGGCGGAGGTCGATTTGCTGGTCGCGCACGTCCGCCAGGCCCTGCTGCACGGCCCGCGCAAGAGTGCGGAAGAGGCGGAACGCGGAAAGGCTTCCGCGGACGTGGCGCGCGCCGCGGCCTGACGCGCCACGACTCATGTAGGGGCGCGCCTGCGCGCGACCGGTGCCGCGATGCACGCGCACAGCACCGGTCGCCGGCAGGCCGGCTCCTACACTGCGCGTGGCAGGTCCATCACCATCGCGTCAGCGCAACCCCCACCACATACCGACCACAACCGTCGTTGCGGCGACGACCGCCCAGCCGGCGGTTTCGATGTGCCTGTGCAGCAGCTTCTCGGCGCGCTCGCCGCCGAGGCGGATCGCACCAGCCACGATGAACACGCGCTTGCCGCGGCCGATGAAGATGCCACCGACGAACGGCAGCAGTGGCATCCCGACGATCCCGCAGGCCCAGCTCGCGACCTTCATCGGGATCGGCACGAAACCCGCCGCGACCAGCAGGCCGAACGCCCGCCACGGATGCGCGCGGGCATCGGCGCCCAGCGTCTGCACCAGCGCTTCGAGGTGCGGCAGCCAGCCGAGTTGCGCGAGCACTGGCTTGACCGCATCGAACGCGTAGTGGCCCAGCACGTAGCCGACCAGCGAGCCGAGCAGCGAGAACGCGAGACTGATCGAAGCGAACTGCCACCACTTGCGCGGCCGCGCCAGCGTCATCGGCGCCAGCATGATTTCCGGGGCGACAGGAAAAATGAATGCCTCGACGAAGCTCAACAATGCAAGCCCGACGTCGGCGCGCGGCTTGGCGGCCCATTCGAGGGCCTTTTCGTAGAGGGGGCGGAACAGGCGCATCAGGTTGATTTCCTCTGCGATCGCGCGTGATCGCTGCCTCTCCATCCACGACGGCGAGGGCGACCTTCGTCGCCTCTCGAGCACCCGAACGGCCTTCCCTGGCCTGACTTTTCACAACAGCCGCCCCGTATCGGGCACACTGCGCACCCGAGCATCATCAACCCAACCCACCCAGCAGCGGCACGAAGCTCACGCCTTCGAGGTCCTCGCGGCGCCACGCGTCGCCGTCGCGCCGGAAGCGCGTGAGCCGCTGCGCACCCGGCGGTCCGAGCGGCGCGACCAGCACGCCGCCGTCGATGAGCTGGTCGTGCAGCGCGCGCGGCACCGACTCGCCCGCCGCGGTCAAGACGATCGCGTCGAACGGGCCCTCGGCAGCCCAGCCCACGTTGCCGTCGTCGTGGCGCGAGCGGATGTTTTCGATGTGCAGATTGCGGAACAGCCGTCGTGCCTTGCGCAGCAGTTCCTCGATGCGCTCCACGGTGAACACCGTGTCCACCAGTTGCGCCAGCACCGCGGCCTGGTAGCCGGAACCTGTGCCGATCTCGAGCACCTGGCGCGGCACACCGCGCTCGATCAAAAGTTCGGTCATGCGCGCGACAACCCATGGCTGCGAGATCGTCTGGCCAACGCCGATCGGCAATGCCGTGTTTTCATACGCGCGCGCGGACAGCGCCTCGTCGATGAACAGGTGCCGCGGTGTCGTGCGGATCACGTCCAGCACGCGCGGATCGCCGATGCCTTCGGCGCGCAGCGTCGCGACCAGGCGGTCGCGGGCGCGTTGCGACGTCACGCCGCGGCCGCGCGCGGAAGCCGCGGCGGCGCCAAACAGTTGATTCATGCCGCCTGTTCCCCCTGCATTTGCGCGGTCAGCGCCCCGATCCAGTTCGACACCTTCTCGAGCGCCTGGAAGCGTGTCAGATCCACGTGGATCGGCGTCACCGACACGAAGCCCCGCCGCACCGCATCGAAATCCGTCCCCGGACCGGCGTCGTCGGCATCGCCCGCGGGCCCGATCCACCACACCGTGCGCCCGTACGGATCGCGCTGGCGAACGCACGGCGCGGACCGATGGCGGCGGCCGAGGCGCGTGACCTCGAAGCCCTCGATGTCCCGCCAATCCCGGTCGGGCACGTTGACATTGAGGATGGTGTCGGCCGGCAGTGGATCGACGAGCAGCCGTCGCGTCAGCGACAACACCGCGCGCGCCGCCGAATCGAAATGCTTGCCTTGGCCGTCATGGTGTGCGCCGGGCCCGGCCAGCGACACCGCGATGGCGGGAAGACCCAGGAACCGCCCTTCCATGGCCGCGGACACCGTGCCGGAATAGATCACGTCGTCGCCGAGGTTGGCCGAATTGTTGATCCCGGAAATCACGATGTCGGGTTCGGTTTCGAGCAGGCCCGACAAGCCGAGGTGCACGCAATCAGTCGGCGTGCCGGTCACGCGATAGCAGCCGTCCTCGCGACGCGCCACGCGCACCGGCCGGTCGAGCGTCAGCGAGTTGCTGGCGCCGGAGCGATCCCGATCAGGCGCCACCACGGTCACTTCGCCGAGTTCGGCGAGGCGCTCGGCGAGCACGCGGATGCCGGGCGCATCCACGCCATCATCATTGCTCAGCAGCACCCGCATAGCCGACCCAAACCCCGCAAAACCGCGTCGTGCACGCAAACGCCGAGTTTAGCCGATCGCGCCGCCAGCCACGTCGCAAACACCGGAGCCAGCCCACCACCCGCTTTTGTCATTCCGGGGCTGTCCGCGCTCTTTGCGGGCAGAACCCGACTGCGCTGGCAGGATTGCCAACGCGAACGCCCCCGGATCGAGTCCGGGGCAGGCTGCGGCGGCCCGAAGGGCGAGCGCCATGGATGGCGCGAGTCAATCCAGCTCTTCGATTCTTCGAAGCAAAAGCAAAAGCTGGATTCCGGGCTCCGCCGCGATGGATCTGCGGCGGCCCCGGAATGACGAGAAAAATCAGAGTTGCTATCAACGCGCCGATGACGCAGGTGCAGGTACCGACGTCGGCGCCGACGGCGCGGCACTGGCCGCTCCAGCCGGCGCGTTGACCACCTGGTAGAACACCTCGCCCGGCTTGATCAGGCCGAGCTGCGAGCGCGCGCGCGCTTCGACCGCGTCCTGGCCGTGCTTCAGGTCCTCGACGTCCGCCCGCAGGGCATCGTTGCGCTGCTGCAACTTCGCGTTGTCGACGTGCTGCTCGGTCACGCGCGCGCGGATGGCGTTGAGATCGCGCATGCCACCGTCGCCCACCCACAACTTGACCTGCAGGCCGATCAGCAGCGCGATCAAAACGAGCGCGACCCACTTCAGCATGTTGATTGCGATCGTCCGTGATCGCGGCCAATCGTGAATGTTCGCCAGCTTGCGGCGACCAGAGAATCGGGATACCAGAACGGCCGTCCCTGGCCTGACTTCCCACAAAAACCGCTTCGAACGGGCATCATGTTTGCCACTTGCAAAAGCCACTTCGAACGTGATGCATTGGTGACTCAGCTCGGTAGGGCGGGCATTGCCTGCCGTCAATCGGTGCCGCGGACCATGTCCGCCCTACGTACGCTTTGGCGCCCACCCGGCCTCATCAGCCCCGGAAACGAGCAAGGCGCGGGTACGCGGTGAGGCCAGCATACTTCGCTTCGCTGCCGAGTTGTTCCTCGATCCGCAGCAACTGGTTGTATTTGGCGATGCGGTCGGAGCGGCACAGTGAGCCGGTCTTGATCTGGGTCGCGGTGGTCGCGACCGCGAGGTCGGCAATGGTGGTGTCCTCGGTTTCTCCGGAACGGTGCGAAACGACTGCCGCGTAGTGCGCCCCATCGGCCAGCGCAATGACTTCCAGGGTTTCCGACAAGGTGCCGATCTGGTTGAGCTTCACCAGGATGGCATTGGCGATGTGGTTGGCGATGCCTTCACGAAAGATCGCCGGATTGGTGACGAAGTTGTCGTCGCCCACCAACTGAATTCTGCGACCGAGCTTTTCGGTGATGAGCTTCCACCCGGCTTGGTCACCTTCGGCCAGTCCGTCCTCGATGCTGATGATCGGATACTTGGCGCACCAGCCTTCATACAACGCGACCATCCCGGCCGCGTCGAGCCTGCGGCCCTCGCCCGCGAGGTCGTACACGCCGTCGTTGAAGAACTCGGACGATGCAGGATCCAGCGCAATCCAGACTTGTTTTCCGGGCGTGTAATGCGCTGCCTCGATGGCTTCGATGATCACCTCGATCGCCTCCTCGTGCGAGCGCAACGCCGGCGCGAAGCCACCCTCGTCGCCCACCGCGGTGTCGAGCCCGCGTTTCTTCAATCGTGCCTTCAGCGCGTGGAAGCACTCGACCCCCGCGCGCAGCGCGTCCGAGAACCGGTCGAACCCGGCCGGCACCAGCATGAATTCCTGCATGTCCAGCGGATTGTCCGCATGCACGCCGCCGTTGATCACGTTCATCATGGGGGTCGGCAGCACCGGAGCGCGATCGCCCGCAAGATATTTCCACAGCGGCTGCCTGCGCGACGCCGCGACCGCGTGTGCGGCGGCCAACGACACGCCGAGGATCGCGTTGGCACCGAGGCGCGCCTTGTTCGGCGTACCGTCCAGCGCGATCAATTTGTCGTCCAGCCCTTTCTGGTCGGCGGCATCGAAGCTCGCCAGCGCCTTCGCGATTTCGCCATTGACGTTGGCAACCGCCTTCGTCACGCCCTTGCCCGCGAACCGGGCCTTGTCACCGTCCCGCAGTTCGACCGCCTCGCGGGTCCCGGTGGACGCGCCGCTTGGCACGATCGCGCGGCCGAACGCGCTGTCGGCCAACGTGATTTCGGCTTCGAGGGTGGGATTGCCGCGGCTGTCCAGCACTTCGCGGGCGTGGAGGGTCTGGATGGTGATTGTCACGCTTGAGCTCCCTGGTCGTTGTAGGAGTGCGCCTGCGCGCGACCCATGCTCGCGAAACGGTCGCCTGCAGGCAGGCTCCTACAAAAGCGACGAGTGTTTCGCCACCACATCGAGTTCCTTCAACGTCGCCAGCAACGCCTCCATCTTCCCGAGCGGCCATGCGTTGGGGCCATCCGACAATGCCTTGTCGGGATCGGGATGGGTCTCCATGAACACGCCGGCCACGCCGACGGCCACCGCCGCGCGCGCCAGCACCGGCACGAATTCGCGCTGGCCGCCGGATTTCGTGCCCTGCACGCCCGGCAGTTGCACCGAATGGGTGGCGTCGAACACCACGGGACACCCGGTGTCGCGCATCACCGCGAGCGAACGCATGTCGGAGACGAGATTGTTGTAGCCGAAGCTAGCGCCGCGCTCGCATACGAGCAGTTGCCGATTGCCCGCGGCGCGCGCCTTGTCCACCACGTTCTGCATGTCCCACGGCGACAGGAACTGGCCCTTCTTGATGTTGACCGGCTTGCCGACCGCCGCGACCTTCTGGATGAAGTCGGTCTGCCGGCACAGGAACGCCGGCGTCTGCAGCACGTCCACCACTTTGGCCACTTCATCGAACGGGGTGTATTCGTGCACGTCGGTCAGCACCGGCACACCGACCTGTTTCTTCACCTCGGCAAGGATCCGCAGGCCTTCCTGCATCCCGAGCCCGCGGAAGCTCTTGACCGACGTCCGGTTGGCCTTGTCGAAACTCGACTTGAAGATGAACGGGATGCCAAGCCTGCCGGTGATCTCCTTCAGCGTGCCGGCCGTGTCGACCTGCAGTTGTTCGGATTCGACGACGCAGGGACCGGCGATCAGGAACAGCGGCCGGTCGAGGCCGACTTCGAAGCCGCAGAGGTTCACAGCAACCGCCCGCGTTCTCTGTAGGAGCGCGCCTGCGCGCGACCGGCGTTCATTGGGCGCCCGGTCGCCGGCAGGCCGGCTCCTACAACAGCCGTGTCCCGCAACGCGTCGCCTCTCACCCCGCCGCCTCCTTGGCGAGCCGGGGCGCATCCCGCATCGCCTTATACTCGCGCGCGGCGCGCACGAAACCGTTGAACAACGGGTGGCCATCCCGCGGCGTCGAGGTGAATTCGGGATGGAACTGGCAGGCGAGGAACCACGGGTGCCTGCGCGCCGGCAATTCGACGATCTCGACCAGATCGTCCACCGACACGCCCGCGATCACGAGGCCGGCCTGCTGCAGGCGTTCGCGATAGCGGTTGTTGAGCTCGTAGCGGTGCCGGTGGCGCTCGCGGATGACGTCGGCGTCGTACAGTTCACGCGCGATGGTGCCGGCCGCGAGGCGGCACTCCTGCGCACCGAGCCGCATGGTGCCACCGAGATCGGACGCCGCGTCGCGGCGCTGCACGTCGCCCTGCGCCTGCGTCCATTCCGTGACCAGCGCGATCACCGGATCGGCGCAGTCGCGGTCGTTTTCGGTGGAGCCGGCACCCGCGAGCCCGACGACGTCGCGCGCGAACTCGACCACCGCCGCGTGCATCCCGTAGCAGATGCCGAAGTACGGGACGCCACGCTCGCGCGCGTACTTGACGGTCTGGATCTTGCCCTCGAAGCCGCGCTTGCCGAATCCTCCGGGCACCAGGATCGCATCGGCGTCGCGCAGCACCGCCGCCGCGCCGCGGGTTTCGATCGATTCGGAATCCACCCATTCGAGGTGCACGCGGGTCTGATTGTGGATGCCGCCGTGGCGCAGCGCCTCGCCGAGTGACTTGTAGGCGTCCTTGTGCTCGACGTACTTGCCGACGATGAAGACGCGCACCTCGTCCTTCGGATTCTCGAAGGCATCCACCGTGCGCTGCCACTGCGACAGGTCGGCGGGTTTCGCATCGAGATGCATGCGCTCGACCACGATGTCGTCGAGG
This sequence comes from Rhodanobacteraceae bacterium, assembly GCA_050738115.1. Classification (GTDB taxonomy): domain Bacteria; phylum Pseudomonadota; class Gammaproteobacteria; order Xanthomonadales; family Rhodanobacteraceae; genus 66-474. The sequence goes on along the minus strand of JBOHYX010000009.1, from coordinate 6,893 downwards.
CCTTCCTTGTGCAGCCACAGCGGCAATTTGTAGATCACGTCGGCGTCGGCGGCGCTGATCACCGCGCTTTCCGGCACGTTGGTGAACAACGCGATCTTGCGGCGTTCGGCGTCCGGCAGTGGTTCCTCGGAACGGCACAACAGGATGTCCGGCTGGATGCCGAGCGCGCGCAGTTCCTTCACCGAATGCTGGGTGGGCTTGGTCTTGATCTCGCCCGCGGCCTTTATGAACGGCACCAGCGTCAGGTGCATGAACAGCACGTTGTCGGCACCGCGCTCGATGCGCAGTTGCCGCGCCGCTTCGAGGAACGGCTGCGATTCGATGTCGCCCACGGTACCGCCGATTTCAACCAGCGCCACGTCGAAGCCGCGCGTCGCCTCGTCGATCGCGTGCTTGATCTGGTTGGTGATGTGCGGGATCACCTGCACTGTGGCGCCGAGATAGTCGCCGCGGCGCTCCTTGCGGATCACGGCCTCGTAGATCTTGCCGGTGGTGATCGAGTTCTTGCCCGACAGCCGCGTGCGCACGAAGCGCTCGTAATGGCCGAGGTCCAGATCGGTTTCGGCGCCGTCGTCGGTAACGTACACCTCGCCGTGCTGGAACGGGCTCATGGTGCCGGGATCGACGTTGATGTAGGGATCGAGCTTCATCAACGTCACGTTGAGGCCGCGGGCCTCGAGGATGGACGCCAGCGACGCCGACGCGATGCCCTTACCAAGCGAGGACACCACGCCGCCGGTGACGAAAATCAGGGAGGTCATGGTCGGACCGTGTGTAGAAAGGACCATTCTAACGGCGTGTCCGCGGTACCGCGAGTCCGGCTCGTGCGGGGAAGCGCACGAGGCGTCGTCGGGCACGCACCGCGAATGCGACCCGCGCAGGGCGGAATCCGCGAACGCCGCCCCATGGGTCCGGGGCGCCGCCACACCTGAATTCCGACACGTGACCTTTTAGAATCGCGATCATCGGGGGCCGGCCGGCCGTCGGCGGGAACGTCGGGTCACCGTGGCGCGTCCATCCTTATTCGCGGAACTCAAGCGCCGCAATGTGCTGCGTCCGGCGGCGTTGTACGTGGGCGCCGTATGGGCACTCGCGCAGGGCATCTCGCAACTGACACCGGCGGTGGGCTTGCCCGACGCCGCGACCCGCTGGTTCCTCGTTGCGGCGGTCATCGGTTTCCCGTTCTGGGTTGCATTCCAGTGGTTCTACGCATTCACACCACAAGGCATCAAACGCGAGTCGGAAATCGGCCCACAGGGAGCGATCACGCATTCTGCCGCGCGCAGGCTGGATTTCGCGATCATTGCCGTGCTGGCGGTCGCGGTGGTGCTGTTGGGATCGGGCTATTTCATCCGGCGTGGCGTACCCGCCGCCACGTCCGCATCCGCATTCAACCCGCCGTCCAACACGTTGGTGGTGCTGCCCTTCACGAACTTGGGCGGCAACCCGCAGCAGCGCTACTTCAGCGACGGCAACACCGAGGAACTCACCAACGCGCTCGGCCAGCAAACCGGCCTGCACGTGATCGCGTGGGACACGGCCTCCCGATTCCGCGCCAGCACGAAGCCCGTCGCGACGATTGCCCGGGAACTCGATGTTGCCAACGTATTGAGCGGCAAGGTCCTGCGCCAGGGCAACGCGATTCGGGTGATCGTGGAACTGGTCAATGCCCGCACCGGCTACCAGACCTGGGCGTCGCACTACGACGATTCGCTGGCCAACATCTTCCAGGTACAGGACAAGATTTCGGCAGCGATCGCCGCTGCGCTGAAGGTCAAATTCGCTCGAACAACCGCTTCACCCACGGTCAACCCCGAGGCCTACACCCTCACGTTGAAGGCCAACGCGTTGATGAGCAAGAGTCTCGACGACACCAGTGTCGTCGAGCAGGCCCACAAACTGGCGGGACAAGCCGTCGCATTGGATCCCGGTTACGCCGACGCGCATGCAGTGCTGGCAAGCACCTGGATTGCACTGGCGCAGGTTTCGTACCAGTCACCCCAGCACGCGCTCGCGAAAGCGCGCGCGCAGGCAAGACTTGCGCTGACACTGGATCCCCACAGCGGTGGCGCGATGCTCCTGCTGGCAACCATCGACTTGGCGAACGGGGACACGGCCGCGGCCAAGGCTGGCCTGGAGCAGGTGCTCGCGATCAACCCCAGCAACGCATCCGCACACTATGTTTATGGCTTGCTGCTGCCGCCGTCACAGGCACTGGCGCAGCTCCAGGCTGCCGTGAAACTCAGCCCGGATTACGCCGCGGCGCAGGCCAATTTGACATCCCTCTACGTCGAACTGGGTGACTACCCGCACGCACTCGCGCAAGCACGCGTACTGGTCAAACTGACGCCCCACAGTGCGACCAGCGCCTTGCTGCTGGCGGCAATCTACACGCGGCTGGGTCGCGGCGAAGATGCGGTCAAGGCGTTCGACCAGATCAAACCAACGACACCGCTGGACAAGGCGATCGTCACGGCGGGCCGGCTGGCCTACCAATCCGTCCTCGACCCGCAGTTGCACACGCGGGCCGTGGCTGCGGTGAATGCATTGCGCGCCCGTTCCGACCTCGGCACGGCATCGCTCGGAGCTGTGGTTCAGCTCTTGGTGGTCGTCAAGCAAAAAGACGCCGCGCTGGCCGCGCTGTCGAAGCTTTGCGCCCGATTGCCGTTGGCCTGCGAAAGCGGAAGACTCGAACGGAGCCGGTTGTTCCGGCCTTTGCACGGCGAGCCGCAATTCAAGGCATTGGTGAAAGAGTACGACACTGCCTCCCGGACACCCGCGTCCGCAGCGGCCTCTGCGCAGTCCACGCCCTGACGCATCTTTCCTCCAGCGTCGCATTGGCGTGTGGCCTCCCTTCGGAACAAAGGGCGGAGCGAAGCGAACGCGCGGCGCGGGGGAGCCCGTCACGCGCCCGAAAGCCATCCTCTGCGGAAGAGGGAAGCACTTCACGCGCCTGCTAACACCACGGAATGAACACCGCCATTCCCGCACGCATCGCCGCGCTGCGCGAGGTGATGCAGCAGCGCGGCATTGCGGCGTGCATCGTCCCGACCGCCGATCCGCACCTGTCCGAATACCTGCCGGCGCACTGGACCGCGCGCAGGTGGCTGTCGGGGTTCACCGGTTCGGGCGGCACGCTCATCGTAACGGCGGATTTTGCGGGGCTGTGGACCGACTCGCGCTACTTCTCGCAGGCCGAAAAGCAACTGGCCGGCAGCGGCGTCGAACTGGTGAAATCCGCGCCGTCGTCGGTGACGTACACCTCGCCGTGCTGGAACGGGCTCATGGTGCCGGGATCGACGTTGATGTAGGGATCGAGCTTCATCAACGTCACGTTGAGGCCGCGGGCCCCAAGGATGGACGCCAGCGACGCCGACGCGATGCCCTTGCCAAGCGAGGACACCACGCCGCCGGTGACGAAAATCAGGGAGGTCATGGTCGGACCGTCTGTGGAAAGGATCATTCTAGCGGAAGGTCGCCATTCAGTCAGCGTACGTGCGGGGCCGGCACTTGCGCCGCGCGCGCGGCTGGCCGAGACTGCACCGACTAGAGGCCGGCTTGTCGCCGGCGGCGCGACGGCGCCATGGCGAAGCTGCACTCGTTCTGGTACGAGTTGAAGCGCCGCAACGTGCTGCGCGCGGGCGTGCTGTACGCCGCGGCGGCATGGTTGCTGGTGCAGATTGCCACCCAGGTTTTCCCGTTCTTCCATATCCCCGAGTGGATCGTCCGCTGGATCGTGGTCGCGAGCGTGATCGGCGCGCCGTTCTGGCTGGCGCTGGCGTGGTTCTACGAATTGACGCCGGAGGGCCTGAAGCGCGAGACGGAAGTCGCGCCGCACGAATCCATCGCGCGCAGCACCGGGCGCACGCTCGACTACGCGATCATCGCCGTGCTCGCGGTGGTGGTGATCGTGCTGGCGGCGAACACGCTGGTGTGGCACAAGGGCGCCGGGTTGCAGGACAACACAGCCGAAATTGCGGCCATTCTGGCGAAGATCCCGGAGCAGTCCGTCGCGGTGATTCCGCTTGGCAATGAAAGCGGCGATCCCCGGCAACAGTATTTCTCTGACGGCCTTTCGGAAGAGTTGATTTCCGACCTCACCCAGATCAACGGACTGAAGGTGATCGGCAAGTACTCGAGTTTCAAGTTTCGCGATTCCAAGGACAGTCCGGCCAGGATCGGCGCGGCACTGGGCGTGGCCCACCTGATCCATGGTTCGGTGTTCCGGCAGGGAAACCACATACGCGTCACGCTCGACATGATTCGCGCGACGGATGGAGGAAGCGTGTGGTCGCATAGTTACGATGCGCAATTGAAGGACGTGTTCGCCATCCAAACCGAAATCGGGCATGCCGTGGCGGCGGCACTCAAGATCAAATTGCTGGGCCAAGTGCTCGAGGTCGATGACAAGCCGCCAAGCGGCGACGCCGAAGCATACCGGCTAATGCTGGAAGGCCGATCCACCGCCAGACACGGAACCGAGGCTGACTATCGCCGGGCCATTTCGCTCTATGAACGGGCATTGGAGCGTGACCCGAACTACGCCTACGCCTGGGGCCTGACGTCCGTCATCTGGACCAACCTTGGAACCTACATCCTGACTGGCGATGCCCGCCAGGAAGCCTACGCGCAGGCGCAGGTGGCGGCAGACAAGCAACGGGCACTTGCACCGGACGCGGCGGCCACCTACGCGAATCGCGGTTATCTGTTGTCGGTGGTCAACAACGACGCGGTAGGCGCGCTGGCCGAATTCAAACGCGCCAACGAGTTGGCGCCCCACGATGCCAACGTGATGAATTTCCTTTCAGGCGGCTATCAGCTCGTCGGGGAACTGCAGCCTGCAGTCGAGCTGATGCGCAAAGCGCTGGCAAGCGACCCTCTGCGCAGCGATTGGTACGCGAGCCTGGCACAGGTATTGCTGGGGCAGCGGCAACTCGATGCCGCCGAGCAGGCCGCACGCAAGGCGCTGATCCTTCAACCGGATTATCCGGGGATGTACGCCGCAATGGCCGTGATCGACGTCTTGCGGGGCGATTTCGCGTCTGCACAGCGCCACGCGAATCTGGAGACCGACTCGGTTCAAGGCCCATGGGCGCGAGCCTTGGTGAACCAGATCAATCCCGATCGTCGGCAGGCCGACGACGCATTGAAGGACTACCTCGCAAGCAATGGCGAAGCGCAGCCTTATCTTGTTGCCGGTCTTTACGCACTGCGCCAGCAAGCGGGCGAGATGTTCGGTTGGCTGCATCGCGCCTGGACGCAACACGATCCGAATTTCGCCAGCCTGCTTTCCGACCCATTGGCGCTCACCTATCGCGACGATCCACGTTTCGCGGCGCTGTGCGCGCAGGCAGCATTGCCGCTACCCGACAATGCCATCCCGGCTTCGGCAAGCACTCAGTGACGGCGCGGCGCGCTGCCGGCGAGGGCCACGAATCCTGCCTGCTAAAATCAACGGATGAACGCACACGCTCCCGCCCGCATCGCCGCCCTGCGCGCCGCGATGAAACAACACGGCATCGCCGCCTGCATCGTCCCCACCGCCGATCCGCATCTGTCCGAATACCTGCCCGCACACTGGACCGCGCGCAAGTGGCTGTCGGGGTTCACCGGTTCGGCCGGCACTCTCATCGTGACGGCGGATTTTGCGGGGCTGTGGACGGACTCTCGCTACTTCTCGCAAGCCGAAAAACAGCTTGCTGGCAGCGGCGTCGCACTGGTGAAGCTCGTGGTTCCGCACACGGCGGAACACGTCGATTGGTTGTGGGCGCGCGTGCAGCCGGGCGACAAGGTGGCGTGCGCGGCGGACATGCTCTCGCTTGCATCGGAGCGCTTGCTGCGCACGCGGCTTGCAGGGCACGGTGCGGAACTCGTCGAAGACGACCTGCCAGCCACGATCTGGAACGACCGGCCGCCGCTACCGCACGCGCCGGTCTACGAGCATCCGCTCGACTACGCGATCCACAACCGCGCCGAAAAACTCAGCAACGTGCGCAAGGCGATGGCGCGCGCGGGCGCCACCCACCACATCGTCTCGGCGCTGGACGAGATCGCGTGGGTGCTGAACCTGCGCGGCCGCGACGTCGAATACAACCCGGTGTTCCTCGCGCACCTGCTCATCGACGCGTACGGCGCGACCCTGTTTGTCGAGGGCTCCAAGCTGGTCGCCCACCTGCAAGAGACCCTGGCGGATGACGGGGTACGCATTGAGCCCTATGACGCGATCGGCGCGGCGCTAGCCAAGCTGCCGCCGGACGCGCGCCTGCTGCTCGCACCGGGGCAGGTTTCCGCCGCGGTCGCGCACGCGATCCCGAAGTCCGTCACCCTCATCGAAGCCGCCGGCCCGATCAGCGCGGCCAAGGCCCGCAAGTGCGCCCGGGAGATGGACCACGTCCGCGAAGCGATGCGCCGCGATGGCGTGGCGCTGGTGCGCGGCGCGCGCTGGCTCGAGCAGTCGCTGAAGGAAGGCAAGCGCCTGACCGAACTCGACGTGGACACCAAGCTGCGTGAGCTGCGCTCGCAGCAGCCCGGCTTCGTCAGCGAAAGCTTTTCCACGATCGCGGGCTACGAGGCCAACGCCGCGCTGCCGCATTATTCGGCGACGCCCGAGTCGCATTCCGAACTGCACGCAAAGGGCATGCTGCTGATCGACTCCGGCGCGCAGTATCTCGGCGGCACCACCGACATCACCCGGATGTGGGCGCTGGGTGAGACAACTCCTGAACAGCGCCGCGACGTGACGCTGGTACTCAAGGGCGTGATCGCGTTGTCGCGCGCGAAGTTTCCGCGTGGTGCCTCGGGCGAGCAGCTCGACGCGCTGGCGCGCGCGCCGATCTGGGCTGCGGGCGTCGACTACGGTCACGGCACCGGCCATGGCGTCGGCTACTGCCTGA
>JBOHYX010000008.1:0-19048 GCA_050738115.1 Rhodanobacteraceae bacterium | reverse complement strand
GGAGGACCTCGGCCGCGACGACGCCGCCTGGCAGGTACTGGCGCGCGGCAACGCGCTCATGCACGCGCGCCTGCACGACAAGGCGGCGCAGCATCACGAGTGGCTCGAACGCCTGCTGGCGGCTGCGTCGTCGATCCGCCAGGGTCCTGCGGGGCAACGGCCGGCAGGTCCGATACCGATTTTCATCATCGGCGTGCCGCGTTCGGGCACCACCCTGCTGGAACGCATGCTTGGCAACCATCCGCAAGTCGCGGACGCCGGCGAGTTGATGGATTTCGGCGCGCAGTTGCACTGGATGGCCGATACGCGCAACGTGCAGACCGACGCGATGGTTTCGCGCCTGCCCGGGCTCGACTATGCCGAACTTGGCCGTCCCTATCTTGCGCAGACGCAGTGGCGCGCGCGCGGCAAGGTTTTTTTCATCGACAAGCAACCGCCCAACTGGGTGCTGGCCGCGGCGATCCACGCGGCGCTGCCGTGGGCACCCATCCTGCACCTGGTGCGCGACCCGGTGGATACGTGCTTTTCGAACTGGCGCGCGTACTTCGGCAACGCCTGCGCCTACAGCTACGACCTTGACGCACTGGCGGCGTTCTACATCGATTACCGACGCGTGATGGCGCACTGGCACGCAACGCTGCCGCGCGCGATCCTCGACGTCGAGTACTCGGAACTGGTGGACGACCCGGAGGCAACGCTGCGCTGGGTGTTCGCGTTCTGCGGGCTCGACTGGGAACCCGGCTGCAGCGACATCACCCGCAACGCGGCGCCCAGCGCAACCTTGAGCGCCGCGCAGGTGCGTTCGTCGGTGCGGCGCGATACGGGTGGACGCTGGCGCCCTTATGCCAAGCCGCTGGCGCATCTCATCGAGGCGCTGCGGCCGTGGCGCGAACCGGAACGGGAATGAGCGATACGACCGCGCCGCACCTGCGCCTTGCTGCCGGCTACCTGGCACGCGGGCTGGTGGCGCCGGCGCACGCTGAACTGGATGCGCTGGTGGCGGTCGCACCACGCGATCCGCGTACGCGACTGCTGGCGGCACGCATTGCACTCCGCGAAGACCGTGTGCGCGATGCGACCCGCGAGGCGCTGGAAGCCGCGCAGCGAGCCGCCGCCGATTCGCTGTTGCTGCTGGCCGTCGTCGACATGCTGTTGCAGGTCGGCGAAGTGGTTGCCGCCCGCCGCTGCATGGTCGATCCCGTGCTGGCAGACGCCCACGACGCGGAGTGCCTGTTGCGGCTGGCCCGTTACCGCCGGCGCCTGGACGAGAATGCCGAGGCGCTGCGCCTGGTCGAGCGCGCAATCGCGGCGGGCGCGGACAGTCCGCAGGCTCGCTTCGATTACGGCGTGCAACTGTATTTCAACGGGTGCCTCGCCGACTCCGGAATCGAGTTGAAGGCCAGCCTGCGCGGGAACCCCCGGCTTGGCCGCGTTGCCCTCGCATGGGCGCGGCTGGGCCGGCGCACGGCGGACGACAACGATCTCGAACTGTTCGGCAGTGGTCTCGAACAAGTCGCCAAGGGCACGTGTGATCACGCGGCGCTGCTGTTCGCGCTGTACAAGGAGCTCGAGGACGTGGGCCGCGATGACGAGGCATGGCGGGCACTTGTGGCCGGCAATGCCGTGATGCACGCGCGCCGGCCCTGGGATGCGGACGGCCATGCGCGCTACCTCGACAAATTGATGGAAGCCTGTGGTACCGAACGCGTCGCGCCGCGCAACGCCGTCGACGTGGGACCGCAACCGATCTTCATCCTCGGTATGCCGCGCTCAGGAACCACCGTGCTGGAGTGCATGCTCGCCAACCACTCCGCCGTCGCGTCCGCGGGCGAACTCACCGATTTCGGGATGCAACTGCACTGGGCCGCGGACACCGCCAACACCCGGGGCGATGCCTTCATTGCGCGATTGGCTGAGCTCGACTTCCCCCAAGTCGGCCGGCGCTATCTCGCCCAGACCCGCTGGCGTGCCCGCGGCAAGGCCTTCTTCATCGACAAGCAGCCACCCAACTGGGTCGTGGCGGGGCTGGTCCACGCGGCCCTGCCGGGCGCGCGCATCCTACACCTGGTGCGCGATCCGATGGACGTGTGCTTCTCGACCTGGCGCGCGTTCTTCGGCGACACCTACGCCTTCAGCTACGACATGGCCACGCTCGCCGCGTACTACCGGGGTTACCGGCGCACGCTGGCGCACTGGCACGCCGTGATGCCGGGTGCGATCCTGGACGTCGCTTATGCTGATCTCGTGCGCGAACCGGAGGCGACGTTGCGCAGTGTGTTCGATTTCTGCGGCCTTCCGTTCGAGCCGGGTTGCAGCGACATCACCCGCAACACCGCGCCGAGTGCGACCCTGAGCGCCGCGCAGGTACGCTCGCCCGTCCACGCCCGCGCGTTCGGCGAGTGGCAGCGTTACGCCGCGCAGTTGGCGCCGCTTCAAGCCACCTTCGCCGATATCCGCATCGAGGACGCGCCCGCATGAGTCGCTCCATCGCGGATCGCTGGCGGCGCGCGCAGGCATACCTTGCACGCATGGAGCCGGCGCCGGCACGCGCCCAGCTCGAAGCCATGCGCGTGCAGGATGGTGCGGACGTGCGCACGCGACTCCTCGAATCCCGGATCGCGTGGCGCGACGATGCGGTACGTGCGGCCACGCGCGCTGCGCTTGAAGCGTTTGCCGTGGTGCCGGACGATGCCGCGTTGCTGTGCGACACCATCGAGTCGCTGCTGCAGGTTGGCGAAGTCGTCGCGGCGCGCGACTGTCTGGCACGGCCCGCCCTGGCCGGTGCAGCGACACCTGCGGTCCTCATGCGCCTGGCGGATTTCACGCAGCGCCTCAACCAGCATGATGAATCCCTGGCATGGCTCGAGTGCGCCGTCGCCGCGGGCGCCGACGATCCCGACACGCGCTTCCACCATGGCTCGCAGCTCTATTTCCATGGACGCATGGTCGAGGCGGAGGCGGTACTCGACGGCTGTCTCGCCGAGTGGCCCGACCACGGCCGCGTCGCGTACACGCGCGCGTACCTCGATGCTCCGGCATCCGGACCGGATCACTTTGCGCAGCTCGACGCCGGTCTCGCACGCGTCGCGCGGGGCTCGCCTGATCACGCGGCCCTCGAATTCACGCGTTACAAGGCGTTCGAGAATCTCGGCCGGTTCGCCGAAGCGTGGGACGCCCTCGCGGCGGGCAATGCCGTGATGCGCGCGCGCCTTCGGTTCGATGCGACCGCGCGCATCAGGTTTCTAGACCGCCTGATCGGAACCTGCACGGCGGAGCGCCTGCGCGTTCCCGCAACCGTGCCGACGGAGCCCGGGCCGCAGCCGATCTTCATCGTTGGCATGCCGCGTTCGGGCAGCACGTTGCTGGACCGGATGATCGCCAATCATTCGGCCGTCCGTTCGGCGGGCGAACTGGTCGACTTCGGCACGCAGCTTCAATGGTGCGTGGATACCCGCAACGACCTGCGCGATGATTACCCGGGGCGCCTGGCGATGCTCGACTTCCGGGAGCTGGGTCGCCGGTATCTTGCGCAAACCCGGTGGCGCGCCGGCGGCGGACGCTTTTTCATCGACAAGCAGCCGCCCAACTGGATGGTTGCGGGCCTGATACACGCCGCACTTCCCGCGGCCCGGATCATCCACCTCGTCCGCGAGCCGATGGACCTGTGTTTTTCCAGCTGGCGGACGTTTTTCGGCGATGCATACGGGTACAGCTACGATCTCGCGACGCTGGCTGCCTGGCACCGGGCCCACATGCGGGTCATGGCGCACTGGGACCGGGCGATGCCGGGTGCGATTCTGCACGTCGCGTACACGGACCTCGTGCGCGATACCGAAGCGACCCTGCGCACGGTGTTCGATTACTGCGGCCTGCCGTGGGAGCCCGGCTGCGCCGATCCGCAACGCAACACCACGCCGGTGGTGACCCCGGGCGTCGCGCAGTTGCGCGGCCCCGTGCACGCGCGCGCCGCGGGGGCCTGGCGCGGCTACGCGGCGCAACTGGGCACGCTGCAAACCGCATTGAGCGACCATGAAAACCCTTTCCGGAATTGAATCCGCGTCGCGCAAGCCGCCCGATCCGTTCGCGCAGCGACTCTGGAAGCGTGCGCAGCACTACATCGCCACGGAGCAGATCGCGGCTGCCCGGGTTGCGCTGGAGACACTGGTCCAGCGCGATCACCGTCACGTCGCGGCGAAGATGTTGCTGGCCAGCGTGTATCTTGATGAACGCCGGGTGCGTGAGGCCGCCGAACAGGCTGTCGCGGCTTCCCGAATGCTGCCGGACGACGCGGGCACGGTTGCCACCGAGGTCCATTGCCTACTGCGAATCGGGGAAATGAGTGCCGCGCGCGATTGCCTTGCGCGGTTCGATGCGTCGCGCAGGACGCTCGATGGCGCCGAACTCGTGTCGCTCGCCCGCGCCTGTCACGTGTTGGGTGACCACGCGGCCAGCCTGGCGCTCCTGGAGCGCGCACGGGCGCAGGGCTGCGATGACGCGGAGTTCTGCTACTTCCACGCCCTGGAGCTTCAGTTCAATGGCCGCGTGTCCGACGCGCGGCGCCGGCTCGAAAGTTGCCTGCAGCTTGCTCCCGCGTTCGGCCGGGCGTCACTGACACTGGCGAGAATGTCTCGACAGACCCTCGAGTCCAACCATCTCGACCATATCCGGGCCCAATTGCGGTGCGTGGAGCTCGGCAGCGACGACCACGCGGCGTTCGAATTCGCGCGGTACAAGGAACTGGAGGATCTCGAGTGCTACGACGAGGCGTTCGCGGCACTCGAACGCGGCAATGCCATCATGTACGCGCGACGCCCGGTCGATTCCCGCCGGGAGGACGACACGTTCCGGGGGATCGAACGACTCGCCGATGCAGGATTTGTGCACGGCCCGGGCGCCACCATCGAAGGCGCCGTTCCCATCTTCGTGGTGGGCATGCCGCGCAGCGGAACCACACTGCTGGACCGCATGCTCGACAACCATCCCGACGTGGTCTCGACCGGCGAGCGTACCGATTTTCCGCGCCAGTTGCGCTGGGCTGCGAACCTGCACGGCGACGAAGTCATCGACGCGGAGTTGCTGGCCCGCGTGGCCAGCGTCGATTACGCGCAGCTCGGACGACGCTACCTTGCACAGACCCAATGGCGTGCGTCAGGCAGTCCGTGTTACGTCGACAAGCTGCCGCCCAATTACGCCCTGGCCGGGCTGATCCATCGCGCGCTGCCGCAGGCGCCCATCCTGCATCTGGTGCGCGACCCGATGGATGTGTGTTTTTCCAATTTCCGGGCGCTGTTCGGCGACAGCTATCCCTACAGCTACGAATTGCATGCACTGACCGCGCATTACGTCCACTACCGCGCACTGATGCGGTACTGGCAGCATGTGATGCCGGGATGCGTGCTGGACGTTTCGTACGCGGACCTGGTACGCGACCCGGAAGCGACACTGGCGAGGGTGTTCGCCCATTGCGGATTGCGGCAGGTATCCGGTTGCAGCGATGTGACGCGCAACGCAACGGCCGTGAATACGCTGAGCAGCGCCCAGATACGCGAGACCGTCCACACCCGCAATCTCGGTGCGTGGCGGCGCTACGCGCGCCAGCTCGAGCCGCTGCGAGCGGCGCTGCAGGCGGCGGGGTGCGCGGGCTTCAGTGGCGGTTGAAAAAGAGGGCTGACCTTGCGGCCAGCCCTCGGCGAGCGAACCCGTACATACGCCAGGATCAGATGTGCAGGTCCAGGTCGATGAAGTACGACCGGCCCCAGACGTTGTACGCGCCGATGTCGTAGTACGGCCACCCGGTCTGCGAGGTGTCGGTGGGCGGCATGGTGTTGAACAGGTTGTCGATGGTTCCGGTGACGCTGAGGTCGGGCGTGATCCGGTACTGTACCGTTGCGTTGTACAGCACCCACGGCGGCAGCGTGTAGGCATTAAAGCTCTGGCCCTCCGTGGGGTTCTCATAGATGGCCGCGTTGGGCAGTTTGCCGTAGCGGACAGCAGTCAACGTCGACGCCCAGCGATGAATGGTCCAGGTAAGGCTTGCATTCACGATGGACTTGAACTCCGGCCCGATCGCTGAGCCGCCCTGCGCGTACAAGTAGTCGTAGTAAGGGTTGTGCAGCAGATCGTAGTTGGGGAATCCAGGTCCCGGTTGCAGAAAGTGCTTAAGGGTCACGTTGTACTGGGTCTGGAAGCCGAAGTCGCCGAACCTGCCCGCATGCAGCACGTAGTTCAGCGACGCCATCACCCCGCTCACGTATTCGCTGGCAATGTTGACCGGATGCACCGTGACGCCGGTAAGGAGGAAGGGCGTCGGTGCGTTGGCGCCGGCCCGGGTGATCTGCGCCTGCGCCACTTGGCACTCAGGCGATGTGATCGGGACCTCGCCCAGCAGGCACTGCGCATCATCCAGCAGCAGCGTGTCGGTACTCTGGAACTGGGTCTCGTTCTGCACCCGAACCGAGTAGTAATCGGCCCGGACGTTGAAGTTGGAAAGCGGCGACCACACGGCGCCGGCGCCCCAGCTTCTCGCCGTGATGGGTTCGAGGTCGGTGTTGCCGGTGTTCGTGATCGTGATCTGCGGGTTGATCGTGTTGCTGACGATGGCCGGGCAATCGGAGAACGGCGTACCCGGATGCTGCCGTTCACACTGGTAGTAGTCGGTCACGAAGCCGAAGGCGCCACTGGGCCCGAGGAAGGTTTCGGACATGTCCGGCATGCGGAACGCGGTCGCGTAGTTGGCCCGCAGCAGCAGCGTGTCGGTCGGACGCAGTGCAAACGCGATCTTGTAGGTCGGGCGGGAGGACGTGCTGCCGCCATCGTTCGCGAAGTGGTCCTCACGTGCCGAGATGTCGGCACTAAGCATCTTGAATATGGGTACGTGCAGTTCGAGTGCCCCGGCGTAGTTGTTGCGCCGGCCGGCTGAGCTGGCGGCTGTCAGGCCCCAGAAATAGTGTTCGACGATCAGCGGATTGGCGGGCTCCGTATACTGCTCGTCGCCGGCCTTCAGGACCGCCGCGATCCCCACGTCACCGGCCGGAAGCGAGAACAGGTTCTGGTTGGTCACCTGCAGGTTCACGTTCTGGGTGTAGCTTTCGTTGTGACTGCGGTCGTCGCCGGTGAAGCTGTTGACCTCAGCCGGCGTGATCGTCTGGAAGAAATTGTTGTAGTTGGGCTTGTAGATCGGGAATCCGGATGTCGTGCCCAGTTGGGGTCCGAGGAACTTGTTTCCGAAGAATGCATCGACCTTCGAGACGATGCGTGCCGTCGCGTCCTGGTACACGTTGTACTGCGAACGGGCGTAAAAGGCGTTGTAGTCCCAATTGCTGTCCCCGAACGTACCTTTCAAGCCGCCCCAGAACTGGTACTGTCGATGCAGTTCAGTCGTGGCACCCATCATGGTCGTCCCGGCTTCCTCGGGCGAGATGATGTACTGGGGATCCTGGAATTGCCCATTGCTCGCGTTGACGATGTATCCGGGGGTGCCACCCTCGTAGAACGCGTTGATGTTCGGCTCCCACCAGAAGAAATCGGGGCCATTGTTGTACTTGAGGCTCTCGACGCTGTACAGCAGGTTGCCGTACAACTGCGTGTTGTTGCTGATGTCGTAGTGCGCGGCGATGTACCCGCTGCCGGTGCGGCTCTGGTTCATCAGGGTGGTGTAACCCCTCAGATACGGACTGCCACAGGTATATCCGCCGTCGGGTACGTAGGTTCCGGGTGCGCTGCCAGCCGTCATGGTCGCGAAGCGCACGGTGGTGTTGCCGTAGTTGCCCGCGAGGGGACCACAACCGATGGATGACAGCGTATCGGGGTCGACCGCGATCCCGTCGCCGTTGTATACGCTGGTCCCATTGAATGGCACCCCGCGCAGGTCCGGATTCGGATTGTTGAAGCTGCTGGCGGTGAACGGGCGTTGGGTGGCAAAGATCGGCTGCTGATCCAGGTATTGGAATCCGTAGGTCATGCCGAACTTGTCGTGGTCGTAGCCACCCACCAGGGACAGCCGCTGGCTGTAGCCGCCACCGTCCGAGTAGCCGCCGGTCTGGTAGTTGAAGTCGATGCCCTGGATGTGCTTTTTCAGGATGAAGTTGACGACGCCCGCGATGGCGGCGGAGCCGTAGATCGACGAGTCACCGCCCGGCACGATTTCGATCCGGTCGATCATCGCCAGCGGGATGTTGGAAATATCGGTGATGGTGGACTGGCCGTTGTAGGCGATCGGGAAGCTCGTCAATGGCTGCCCATCGATCATCGTCAACGTGAAGTCGGGTGGCAGGCCCAGCAACGAGATGGTCTGCGCGCCCGGCGTGAACCCGGCGAACGTGGCCGCCTGCTGGCCCTGCACCTGGCCGGTCGCCAGCGGCATCGCGCGCAGGGCCTGATAGACGTTGGTGAACCCTTCCTGCTTGATGTCCTGGGCGGTGATCTTCACGACCGGGGATGCAGTCTGGATTTCCGCCGTCGGAATCAGGGACCCGGTGACGACGATTTCCTTCAGCTCTTTTGGTTTCTTCTTCTCCGCGGTCGGTGGCGCGGTCTGCGGCGCCGCTTGTGCGGCCGGGGTTGGCCCCGGCGCGACCGGGTTTTGCGCGTATGCGGTGCTGGAGCCGGCTGCGAACAGCCCGGCGAGGATGGCCGATGCCAATAGCTTCCGATTCATCGTGAGTGATCCCGATGCTGATGGGGTTGCCGGACAGGCATCCGGCAACCTGAACGCAGCGACCGGATGCGGAACCTGGGTCGGTCGCGCGGGAACCAGAAAGTTCCGTGGGCTGGCTCAGTGGGTTAATGCACGGTTAACACTACGCCTTGGCAAAGCGTCACGCAAGTGGCTAGAAAGGACGCGGGCAGCCTCCGCTGATCCGCAGGACGTTGTGATCATTCTCACTGCATTAATGCACAGTTAACACTACGCCTGGGCAAAGCGCTACGGAAGTGGCTAGAAAGGACGCGGGCAGCCTCCGCTGATTCGCAGGACGTTGTGATCATTGCTGCAGCCAAAAAAAACGGCCCCGCTGCCGGGGCCGAATGGAGAGCTGCGGAGGCGTTGCTGCCTAGAATTTCTGGTTGTATTGCAGGTAGTAGAAGCGCCCGATCGGGAACCCGCCGTAGTACGCGTACTGCGAGTTCGGGTCGCTGTACATCGGGCCGGACCAGTGGTCGAACACGTTTTGTACGCCGAACGAAGCGGTGGCCTTCCACGGCAGCCTGTAGCGGACCTGCATGTCGTGGAACACGCTGGCACCCTGCTGGTTCACGTTGTGGACGACATCGTTGTAGATGTAACTTGGCATGTTGCATTCCGGACCGCCGGCAGGGATGTTTTGCTTCGGGTTCCCGGTGTCCCAAGAACACAGCTCCTTCATCGAGGAGTAGTAGTGCGTGGTCCAGGTGGCGCCGAACGGTCCCATGTCCCAGTCGAGGCTGGCGTTGGAGCGGATGCGGAAGTTGCCGCCCCAGCCGTTGTCGGCCTCGATCGGGGTGTCCGGCTGGTTGTCTGGCTTGTAGTTCAACTGTGAGACGTAGGTGGTGTTCCAGGTCACCGCGAACGTGCCGAATTTCGTCGGTGGCACCACGTAGTGGACACCCAGGTCCCAGCCCTTTGCCTGCTCCCAGCCCGCGTTCTTCTCGCCGATGAGCGCGTAGTCGAGCACGCCGGTAGTCGGGTCGCGCCTGAACAGCGTTGTCGAGCAACGGCTGTCGATGCCGAGCACGTAGCAATCGTTCAGGATGCTGCCGAGGCTGTCGCCGGTGATCACGTTGTTGATGCGGATGTTGTACCAGTCGACCGAAACGTCCAGCCGGCCGGGGACGAAGTTCGGGCTTCACACGATGCCCGCGGTCCGGGTCATGGCCGTCTCCGGCTTCAGCAACGGGTTGGAGCCGGAGAAGAACTGAGTGCCGGTCTGGCACGGGAAGCTCGCGCACACCAGACCACCCTGTCCAAGCTGGTGGAAGTTCGCGGGAACGGAAGCCTGGCCACCGAAGCCGCTGGTGCAGCGCTGCGCCACGGCCGGATTGATACCAGCGGTCTGGTTCACGCCGCAGGGATCGGTGTAGTAGGCGAACGTGCCGCCGATGCCACCGAACAGGTCGGATATCTGCGGGGCGCGGAAGCCCTTGGCGAAGGTGCCGCGGACCAGCAGGTCCTCGATCGGCCGCCAGGTCATGCTGTACTTCGGGTTGTTGGTGCTGCCGAAGGTGTTGTAGCGCGAGTGCCGCAGCGCCACATCGAGCTCTAGTGCGTGCGCCAGCGGCAGGTCCTTCAGCAGGGGCACGGCGACCTCGATGAACTCCGACTTGACGTTGTAGGAACCCTGGGTCGGGCCGGAGCCAAGGTCGGTGCTGAGGCCGGATTGCCGGAAGGCGTCCGGCACGAAGCTGCCATCTTCACGGCGGTACTCGACGCCCAGTGCGACCGCGAGATCACCGCCCGGCAACGTCACGATCGGTCCCGAAATGTCGGCGGAGTAGTCGAAGGTGCGGGTGAGGCCCGTGTCGTGGAAGTACGGGAACAGCAACTGCTGCATGCCCGGGTCGTTTGCCAGTGCACCCGGACCCGACATACCTGCCGGCAGCATCGGGTTCCAGGGGATGCAGGAGCCGGGCGCGTTGCCGTAGGGGAGCGGATTGTCCGGCGTGCCGCACTGGACGACGCCGCTCGAATTGAGGAACGACGGGCCAAGCGCCTGGTTCGCCGCGGGTAGGCTGAAGTTGCCGTGCCCGGTCTTGAGCGAGTGGTTACTGTTGAAGAATCCGCCGACGTTCCACTGCCAGTTGCGCTCGCCGATGTCGAAATCGCCGGTGAGCTGCGCGCCGAAGCGCAGCGTGGTCAACGCACTCTTGGTGACGCGCGGGACTTCCCAACCGCGGCGATAGCCGTAGATGTCGTCGGGGTCGGCGGGATCGAAGTTCGGGTTCTGCCAGGCTCCGAGCGGGTTGTAGTAGCTCTGCGCCGACAGCGGGTCGGCGTACGGATCACCCTGGTTGAAACCGAGCAACTGCAGCGGATAACCCGCGACCTGCTGGGTCGTGTCGCGGCGGGTGTACAGGATGTCGGTCTGGGCGCGCAGGTGGTCGGTGAAGTCGTAGGTGCCGGACAGGAACACCGATTTACGCTCCAGTCCTGTCTGCAGCATCATCTCTTGGTTCGAGTTGGTGAGATCGCTGGTGCCGCCGGCGGCGTTGGTGCCGTGGTAATCATTGAGGTTGAGGTAATTGCCACCCGGATTCAGCGTGCACAGCCCGTACGGGCTGCTGTTGCCACACGCCGGGCCGCCCGGAACATCGGTCAGGTCCATTGCGCCAAACTGCGACACCGGGGTCCAGCCCGCCGTCGGGTGGCGATTGGTGGACGGAAACGCCGAGAACCAGCGGCTGGAAGCCCACACCGGATCCTGCTTGGAGTACTCGGCGGACACCATCACGGAGCCCTTCTCGCTGTTGGCGCCGAGCGTGAAGGACCCGGTCTTCTGGTTGCCGTCGCCCTCGTCGTACTGGCCGACGTAGAAGTTGGCTTCCGCGCCATTGAAACGGTTGCGGGTGATGATGTTCACTACGCCCGCGATGGCGTCGGAGCCATAGATGGCCGAGGCGCCATCCTTCAGGACCTCGATGCGCTCGATCGCGGCGAGTGGCACCTGCTGAAGGTCCGAGAGGCCCGAGGTCGTGGTGCCCAGCCGCTTGCCGTTAAGCAGCACCAGCGTGCGGCTGGCGCCAAGGTTGCGCAGATCGACGTAGTAGCCGCCAACGTCCTCGCCGGACAGCAGCACTTCTTCACGGCTGATGGGCGGCGTGCCCGCGATCGTCATGTTCTGCAGCACGTCGGCGACGTTGGTATAGCCCTGGTGCTCGATTTCCGAACGCGTGATCGTGACGACCGGCTGCGCCGTCTCGATCTCCGCCTGCCGGATGTGGGTACCCGTGACGGTGATCGTCTGCAGGGTCTGGGGACTGCTGTTCTGCGCCGCTTGTGGCGCCGGATTGTGTTGCGCGTAGGCCGCGCCCGCAACGAGCAGGCTGGCGCCGATGGCCGAGGCCAGTAGATTGCGATTCATCAAAAGGCTCCCCGAATCGTGGTTGGGTGGCAGTCCGCCTCTGAAGGCTGCCGCTCGTGGCGTGTCTGGACTGCCCTGTTGACGAAAAACCCTCGGGGCCAGCGGGTCTCGGGGGTTTACGGTGCGTGATGATCGTAACAAACGTTTCACGCGACTTTCACAATACCAATGTCTTTGCACATATGCGACATGTTTGAAAGATTAATGAAATATTAGTCCGCAGTTGGCTTACCGAACGCGTTTGACGGTGGCCAGCCGTGCCGATCCCGCACGCGACCGGTTATGGGAAGATCGGATCACGCGCCGCTGGGAATTTCGGAGTCGCTTGTTGCCGCGCACGCGGTTGCCCGCTGGATCCTGCGGCCGCGCGCAGGTGCTGAATGCCCGCGATCCCCCCTGCGCGTCCCGCCTTTCGTCGCGCGGCAGCGCGCAGTAACATGAATGCTCCCGGCCTGCGTCTGCGCAGGCTGGGCTCGTGGTGCGCGCGAAACGCGCGAATCGGTTTACTCGAGGAGTCGTCATGCTGAAGCTTGCCGTTGCACCGTTGTTCCTGGCCACGCTGGTGCTGGCAGGCTGCGGAACGTCCCACCAGTCCGCCAGTTCGTCGTCGACCGCCGCGTCATCGGCCGAGGGCGCGGCGGCCACGGCGGCACCCGCCGCGACGGCGGTGACCGGGACGGTCACGGTCCCGAATCCGCCCACCCTGATCACGCCGCAGGCCAAGCTCACGCTGTCGCTGGTGGACGTCACCCGGCAACCCAGCGCGACCATCAACACGCAGGATTTCAGTCCGCCGCAGTTCCCGCAGGCGTTCCGGATTCCCTTCTCGGCATCGGCGATCAACCCGAGGGATCTGTACGTGCTGCAGGCGACCATGCAGGACGGTGGCCGCACCTATTCGACCAAGCTGCAGCACCCGGTGTTGACCAATGGCCAGCCGGCCCGCGTCGATCTGACGCTGGTGGCCGAGCCCACCGCGGCCGAAAGGATGCTGGCCGACTTCGCGACGGCCAAGCGCCAGACCGGCGGCATGAAGGTGAAGTCGGGCACGTCCGCCAAGATCGGCGAATCGCATAGCTGGCAGGTGTTCCGCAACGACCGGGGCGTGCAGTTCATCATCGAGCAGGCCAACCAGGACGAAAAGGGCTTCACCAAGACCGAATACGCGTACCGTGAGGGCCTGCCATGGGTCGTCGTGCAGGAACAGATGCCCAAGCCGAACGCGCCCGCCACCACGACCGAGAAGGTGGGTTGGGGGAATGAAGGCGCGCTGGTGCTGAACCAGAAGATCACTGATGGCAAGACCGAGCAGCTCTCCGACGCCACCGCCAAGTCGCTGCACGACGAGGCCGAAGCGCAGTACAAGCGCTTCAGCAAGAACGGCTGAGTCGGGTCGCCATCGCAACAAAAAGGCCGCGCGTCGCAGGACGCGCGGCCTTTATCTGCGTGGCACAGTTCTCCAGATGGTCATTCCGGAGCCGCCGCCGGCTTCATCGGCGGCGGAACCCGGAATCCAGCTTTTGTCCAGCAGGCATAACAGACGGATTCCGGGTTCTGCCCGCAAACAGCGCGGGCAGCCCCGGAATGACAAGGTTCGGGGATCCCGACTTACCCGTGGCTCTCAGAAGCGCAACTTCGCGCCAACGTTGAGGCTGTTGACGCGCTGGCTGGAATCCGAGAAGCGCCCGTCGTAGCTGATCCAGGCCGAGAGCTTCGGCGTGAAGTCGGCGGCAAGCCCGACGCCCACGCTGCCCCAGTTGTTGTCCGGCATGAACCCCGGCAATGCAAAGGTGCCCGGCATCGACACCAGGCCGGCCGTGACGAGACGCGCCTCGGCGTCACTGTCGTGGTTCCAGGCCACGCGCGCGAACGGGTGCAGCAGCGCGCCACCGGCCGTGAGGTTCGCGGTGACTTGCCAGCCCAGCGTGCCGATCAGCGCGCGGCGGTCCTGGCGACCGAACGTCATTGCGGCGGTGGGGTCGCCACCCTCACTGAAGCCGTCCAAGTGGATGTGCTGCCAGGAAATCTCTCCATACGGCCCGGTGCGCCAGTTGCCGAAGTCGGCCCACCAGCCGCCGGTCAACGCGAGTGCCGTGTGCCAGCCCGAGGTGTTGCCCGATTCGTTGAGGATGGCCGGACCGATCGGGATGTTGCGATGGATGTCGTTGTAGCCGAGGTGGCCGAAGCTGCCAATCGCGCCGAGGTAGCCGGCGTCCCAGCCCCACATCGCGTAGCCGGTCGCGAGCAGGTCCTGCAGCTTGAAGCCGCCCGCGCCGGCCGCAAACGCGTCGCGGTGCTGGCCGGCGGTGAACGCGAGGCCCGCCGTGAGCGCGTCGGACGGATGGATGTCGGCGCCGATGCTGAGGGTGTTGGCGTCGTTGCTGCTTTGAGGCGAATTCACCTGCGCATTCAGGCGCTGGTGCGAATAGTCGTACGCGGCCCACACGCGCAGGCCGTTGCCGGGCGCGTTGGCCAGGCTGGTCGTGGCCTGGTCGATGATGGAGCGGTTGAGGCTCTGGTAGATCTGCAGGGGCGCCTCGCCCAGCAGCGACATTTCCCCGGGCGCGGTGATGACCGAGTCGGCGTACTGCGCCAGCATCGCGTGCGCGGCCGTGGTCGGGTGCACGCCGTCGGCGAACAGATAGGTGTCCTGGGTACCGGGCTGGTAGGTGACGGTGGCGCCGGGCGTTCCCGCTGGCAGGCACTCGAACGAACTGCCGTCGCCGCCGGTGCAGGCTGGCTGGGTAACGTTGGTGAGGCCGAACCGGCCCGGATCCGCCACGATCTCGTTGAGCATCGCGAAGGTGTTGATCGGGATGATGTTGACGCCCGCATCCGCGAGCCCGGTATTGAGGGTGTTGTTGTAGAGGATCGACAGGCCGGTGAGCTGGTTTGCCGCGTCCGCCCCTTGCGCCAGCGCCGAGGGCGTGAGGCCGATATTCGGCAGGTTGAACACCATCACGTAGCGCGCCCCGGCCTCGCCGAGCTGCTTGATCATGCCGAGCTCGGTCGCCGCCGCCTGCTGCAGGCTGGCCTGCACCTGGTCGGGCGTCATGAGCGAGGTCACGCCTGCAGCCGCCTCGACCTTGGCCGTCACGCCTTGGGTCACGGCCGGCATGATCTCGGCCGTGAACGCGGCGATCTCGGCCGGGTCGTTCGGAATCAGGTTATGGGCGATGGCATCCTGCACCTGCGCCTGGATGGCCTGCTGGATCAGTTGCTGCGCGTTGGCGGCCGCCGCCACCGAAGTCGCCGCGTAGAAAATGTCGTTGGCGCCGCCCCAGATCGAATACAGCGCGTCCGGATCGGCTTTGCCGCCGGTCGCCGCGAGATACATGCCGAGTTGCGTGGGGAGCGTCGGCACCAGCGACGGCGTGCCGGGCGAGTTGTTGATGACGCCGGCGCCGCCGAACGCGAAATCGCGACGAGCATATGGGTAAACGCATCCTACGCGGCAACGTCCACGAGCCGGCGAAGCGCAGCACCATCCAAAACGATTGTCATTCCGGGGGACGCGCCGGCCTCATCGCGCGGCAACCCGGAATCCAGCTGTAGTGCCCAAGAGTGAAAGAGCTGGATTCCGGGTTCCATCGCCGAAAAAGCCGGCGACGGCCCCGGAATGACGAGTGTTATTGCGCCCAGCCAGTGGTGCCGCGCAGCGGGTGGTGCCCAATCGAGCGCGATCCCTTGGATGTCATTACGCCGCGCGCGAATCACTTTGCCGATGCAGGTGCACCAGCAACAGCGAAATCGCGGCGGGCGTCACGCCGCTGATGCGGCGGGCCTGTCCAACGGTCGCCGGCTGCACGCGTTTCAATTTCGCGGACACTTCGGCCGACAGCCCGCGCACGCGGTCGTAGTCGAAACCTTGCGGGATCGGCATCGATTCGTGGCGGCGCTGGCGTTCGATTTCCTCGCGCTGACGATCGAGATAGCCCGCGTACTTCGCCCGTACCTCGACCTGCGCCGCGACGTCGGGCCGATCCACGGCCGGACCGAAGCCTGGGGTCGCCATCAGCACGGCGTAGTCGAGTTCGGGCCGGCGCAGCAGCTCCAGCGCGTTGTGTTCGTGCGCGAGGCTGATACCGCGTTGCGATTCGAGCGCCGCGCCGAGCGCATTGGACGGCGTCGCCCACAACGCCCTGAGGCGCGCGGTTTCGCGTTCCACCGCGTCGCGCCGGGCGCGCATCGCGTCGAAGCGATCCTGCGGGACGACACCGAGCGCGTGGCCTGTTTCAGTGAGCCGAAGGTCGGCGTTGTCTTCGCGCAAATGCAAGCGATATTCGGCGCGCGAGGTGAACATCCGGTACGGCTCGATGGTGCCGTTGGTGGTCAAATCATCGATCAGCACGCCGGTGTAGGCCTCGTCGCGGCGCGGCCACCACGGCGCCTCGTCGCGCACGCTGCGCGCCGCGTTGAGCCCGGCGATCAGGCCCTGCGCGGCGGCTTCCTCATAGCCGGTGGTGCCGTTGATCTGGCCGGCGAAGTACAACCCGGCGATCGCCTTCGTTTCCAGCCACGGGTGCAGGCCGCGCGGGTCGAAGTAGTCGTACTCGATCGCGTAGCCGGGCCGCGTGATGTGCGCGTGCTCGAAGCCGGGGATCGAATGCACCAGTTCGGTCTGCACGTCGAATGGCAGCGACGTCGAAATGCCGTTCGGATAGATCTCGATCGCATCGAGGCCTTCGGGCTCGATGAAGATCTGGTGCGATGCCTTGTCGGCAAAGCGCACCACCTTGTCCTCGATCGACGGGCAGTAGCGCGGCCCGACGCCCTCGATCCTGCCGGTGTAGAGCGGCGACCGGTCGAGCCCCGCGCGGATGATCTCGTGGGTGCGCGCGGTGGTGTGCGCGATCCAGCACGGCACCTGGCGCGGGTGCTCGTCGCGCGTGCCGAGATACGAGAACACCGGCAGCGGATCGTCGCCCGGCTGCTGCGCGAACACCGAGTAGTCGAGCGTACGCGAATCGATGCGCGGCGGCGTCCCGGTCTTGAGCCGGTCGGCGCCCAGCGGCAGTTCGCGCAAACGCTTTGCAAGCGTCGTCGCCGGCGGATCGCCCGCGCGCCCGCCAGCGTGATGCTCGAGTCCGATGTGGATCTTGCCCGAGAGGAACGTGCCGACCGTCAGCACCACGCGCGGCGCGCGCACGGTGACGCCCATCTGCGTCACCACGCCCGCGATGCGGCCCGATTCGATCACGAGGTCGTCGACCGGCTGCTGGAAAACTTCGAGGTTCGGTTGCCGCTCGACGATGTGCCGGACCTGAGCCTTGTACAGTACGCGGTCCGCCTGGCAGCGCGTCGCGCGCACCGCCGGACCCTTCGATGCGTTGAGGGTGCGCCACTGGATGCCGGCCCGGTCCGCCGCGTGCGCCATCGCGCCGCCCAGCGCGTCGATTTCCTTGACCAGATGGCCCTTGCCGATCCCGCCGATCGCGGGATTGCAGCTCATCTGGCCGATCGTCTCGATGTTGTGCGTCAGCAGCAACGTGCGCGCGCCGCAGCGCGCGGCCGCGAGCGCGGCTTCGGTGCCGGCGTGGCCGCCGCCCACCACGATCACGTCATATCGCATCATTGGGTCGCCATATTTCGTTTCCTGATCAGCCCCAATTCTCAGCTCGTCATTCCGGGGCTGCCCGCGATTTTTGCGGGCAGAACCCGGAATCCAGCTCTCCGATCACTCGTGCGAAAGCTGGATTCCGGGTTCCATCGCCGATGAAGCTGGCGACGGCCTCGGAATGACAAGCTTTTGTGGCATGTCCCCAGCCGTTCCGCCGACATCGCCGGCGGCTGCGACCTGCTCGTGATGACGGCGTTGCCTGACATACCGACGGGCGCGGGTGTGGCGTAATGCACGGCGTCGAATGTCACGCATTGTTACACGCGGCGTGTGTGGCGCACAGATTCGGGCGCAAAGGTGCGAAGTTTACATTTGCTTGCAAATGCCGCGTCGGAATCGCGCGGGGTTGGCACGCGAAGTGCAACACACGTCGCGAGCCCCGCCACAGCTCGCGTTGCGAGCGACGGGCACGGAAGCCCAAGTCTGGTTGCGGCGGGAAGTGGTCCGGAAGACCACAAAAAGAACTGGCGCCCGGCGGTCATCAGGAACAGGGGGAATCCAGAGTAACCGGGTTCCGGGCGCCAGATTCAGAAAGCGAAGCGGGCGCCGAAACGGCAGATGGAAGTCGTGACAGCCCCTCGGGAAAGAGTATCAGCGGCGGTGGATGAACGCCACTTGAAGCGTTCGGGACTCCGCGGCGAATCACACAGAGGAGTGGAGAAATGAGCTTCGTTGAAATGACCGCCGTCGAGTGGGATGCGGTATACAAGCACCACGACGCCCTGATCCAGATGGCCGAACTGGAACTCGAGGCTGAACGGATCCGCAAGACCTGTCCGAACGCGAACCAGGGCCGGTTGCTGCAGCCCATCGAGGGCCGGATCCACGAACTCGACAGCGTCATCGCAAGCCTGACCGCCTGACCGGCAATCGGCACTGAAGCCACGAAAAAAGGGAGCGCATGACGCTCCCTTTTCATAGCCGATATCCGCGCGGGCTCATTGGCGCTTGATGCCCGGCCGCCCGGCTGCGCGCGGCGCTGCGACTGGCGCGGCAAAATGCATGGGCGCGGCCCCGAAAGCCGGCTGTGGCATCGCGCGGAACGACTGTGGCATCGCCCGCGGCATCGACATGTCGGGCATCGCGGACCGCAAGGCCGGTGCCGATCGCGTCGGGAACGCGCGCGGCATTGCGACGGCACTCGGCATGCGCATCATGCGCCTGGTGGCGAACGCATCGCCGTTCGCGCGTGGTGGGTCCATCACGCGTTCCGGGGCCATGCCCATCACGCCGCGGACGCGCGACACCCGCGCCGGGGCGTGCACGAAATCCTGCGGGGCGAACGAGGCACGGCCGGGCGCGCCCGGATCGTCCGCGAAGCGACGACCACGCCACGGTTGCGTGTTCGTCCACGCATGCCGCCCTGCCATGCTCG